>JAFZWG010000079.1 GCA_017617395.1 Lachnospiraceae bacterium | reverse complement strand
ATTATTCTAAGCAAATCTTACAGGAGGTTTCGTGATGGCTAAGAAATTAGTAGCAACGAAAAAGGGAGCGAAGAAGCGCGTCAAGAAGAATATCGATCGCGGACAGGCGCACATTCAGTCTTCCTTCAACAATACGATCGTTACCCTGACCGATACGGAGGGTAACACGATTTCGTGGGCTAGCGCCGGCGGACTCGGTTTCCGCGGCTCCCGCAAGTCGACCCCTTATGCTGCACAGATGGCAGCTGAGACCGCAGCTAAGGCAGCGGTTGTACACGGTCTGAAGTCCGTTGACGTTATGGTTAAGGGACCCGGTACCGGTAGAGAAGCAGCGATTCGTGCCCTTCAGGCATGTGGTATCAACGTTACAAGCATCAAGGACGTTACTCCGGTTCCGCACAACGGTTGCAGACCGCCGAAGCGTCGTAGAGTTTAATTAGGAGGGTTGAGATCATATGGCTAGAGAAATGGGTCCTGTTTTGAAGAGATGCAGATCGCTGGGTATCGAGCCCACCGTTCTGGGTATTGACAAGAAGTCCAATCGCCACAGCCTGCGCGCCGGCAAGAAGGTAAGTGAGTACGGCATGCAGCTTCGCGAGAAGCAGAAGGCAAAGTTCATCTACGGTGTTCTTGAGAAGCCCTTCCGCAACGACTTCGAGAAGGCAAAGAAGATGAAGATCGGCACGACCGGTGAGAACCTCATGATTCTCCTCGAGACGCGCCTTGACAACATCATTTTCCGTCTTGGTTTCGCACGTACGCGTGTTGAGGCAAGACAGATCGTTGACCACAAGCACATTTTGGTTAACGGCAAGTGCGTAAACATTCCGTCCTACAACGTTAAGCCCGGCGATGTGATCGCCGTAAGCGAGAAGGCGAAGAATAAGGCCGGACAGAGATTCAAGGACATCCTTGAGGCAAATGCCGGAAGAATGGTTCCTGGTTGGCTTGAGTCTGACGCTGAGAACCTTACCGGTACCGTTAAGGAATATCCTACGAGAGATCAGATCGATGTTCCGGTAAACGAGGTGCTTATCGTCGAGTTGTACTCCAAGTAATCAGAGGCTTAAGGCAGACGCTGAAAAGGAGGGTCGCACATGTTTGATTTTGAAAAACCGGGAATTACGATTGCGGAAATTTCCGATGATAAGAAATACGGTCGGTTCGTTGTGGAACCGCTGGAGCGCGGCTACGGCACGACGCTTGGCAATTCGCTTCGCAGAATCATGCTCTCTTCCCTGCCGGGTGCGGCTGTCAGTCAGGTGAAGATTGACGGCGTTGTTCATGAGCTCAGCACGATCCCCGGTGTTATGGAGGACGTGACCGAGATCATCATGAACATCAAGTCCCTTGCAATCAAGGACAACAGCGAATCCGAGGAGCCGAAGAAGGCCTACATCGAGTTCAACGGTGAGGGCGTTGTGACTGCTGCGGATATTCACGTGGACAGTGACATCGAGATCATCAACAAGGATCAGGTTATCGCAACGCTCAACGGCGGTGCGGACAGCAAGCTTTACATGGAGCTGACGATCACTAAGGGTCGCGGCTACGTCAGCGCTGACAAGAATAAGAGAGATGACATGCCGATCGGTGTGATCGCCGTGGATTCCATCTATACGCCCGTGGAGCGCGTTAACCTTACGGTTACGAACACCCGCGTTGGTCAGATGACGGACTATGACAAGCTGATTCTTGACATTTATACGAATGGAACGCTGGCTCCGGATGATGCCGTAAGTCTTGCGGCGAAGGTTCTGAGCGAGCATCTGAACACCTTTATCGATCTCTCCGAGAGCGCTCAGAGAGCCGAGATCATGGCCGAGCCCGTAAACAACGAGCATGACCGTGTTCTTGAGATGAACATCGATGAGTTGGAACTTTCCGTTCGTTCGTTCAACTGCCTCAAGAGAGCCGGTATCAACACGGTCGAGGAGCTGACGAACAAGACGGCAGAGGATATGATGAAGGTGAGAAACCTCGGAAAGAAGTCTCTCGAAGAGGTTACCCAGAAGCTTCATGAGCTCGGCTTGGAATTCAAGTCGGCGGATGAGTAGGAGACTGCTCGTCAGAACGATTAATGAACCGCCGCAGCCATGCGGCAGAGTGGAGGAAATATATGGCAGGATATAGAAAGCTTGGCAGAACTTCCAGCCAGAGAAAGGCTCTGTTGAGAAATCAGGTTACCAACCTTTTGTTCAACGGTAAGATGATTACGACGGAGCAGAAGGCAAAGGAAGTTCGCAGCATTGCAGAGAAGTTTATCACCCTCGCCGTGAAGGAAAAGGACAACTACGAGACGGTTACCGTTAAGACCAAGGTTGCCCGCAAGGACAAGGACGGCAAGAGAGTGAAGGAAGTCGTAGACGGCAAGAAGGTTACCGTATACGATGAGGTTGAGAAGACCATCAAGAAGGACAATGCTTCTCGTCTTCACGCAAGAAGAGAGATGATGGCGTTCTTCTATCCCGTTAAGAAGTACGATCCCTCGTTGAAGGGCAGAAAGGCCGTGAAGGATTTCGACCTGATTGCTAAGATGTTCGATGAGATCGCTCCGAAGTATGAGAAGCGCAAGGGCGGCTACACGAGAATCGTGAAGATCGGTCAGCGCAAGGGCGATGCAGCAATGGAAGTCCTGATCGAGCTTGTATAAGGGATTCAGGAAGGAAGAAATCGACAGGGCAGTGTAGTGTGACTACGCTGCCTTTCCTTTTGAGAAAAAGATGACAGGGGGACAGTCCCCAGTTGTCATCTTTGGCCTTGATGACAATTGGGGACTGTCCCCCTGTCATCTTTTTGGGAGGTTGTATGTTGCCGGTAGTGACAAAAGGTCTGGTTCACGATTATGTGACCCGGGATGAGGAAGGAAATGCGTCAGAGACGAAGCGGGCGCTCGACCACGTGGATATCACGGTGGAAGAGGGTCAGTTTATTGCTGTCCTGGGCGCGAACGGCTCCGGCAAATCAACCCTGGCAAAGCACATCAATGCGCTCCTGCTTCCGACGGACGGCACGGTCCTCACGTGCGATATGGACACGGCGGATGACGATTACCTTTGGGAGATCCGCAAGAGCGCGGGCATGGTGTTCCAGAATCCGGACAACCAGATTGTCGCCTCCGTGGTGGAGGAGGACGTCGGCTTCGGTCCGGAGAATCTGGGCGTTCCGACCGAGGAAATTCTGGAGCGCGTGGACGAGTGCCTGAAGGCGGTCGGAATGACCAAGTACCGCGAGAGCTCGCCGAACAAGCTCTCCGGCGGACAGAAGCAGCGCGTGGCGATCGCGGGAATCCTGGCGATGCAGCCGAGATGCATTTTGCTCGATGAGCCCACGGCGATGCTCGACCCGATTGGCCGCCGCGAGGTTCTGGAGACCGTGCACCGCTTAAACCGCGAGAAGGGCATCACGGTTTTGCTGATCACGCACTACATGGAGGAAGTCATCGACGCGGACCGCGTTCTGGTGATGAACAAGGGGCACCTGGTGATGCAGGGGACGCCTCGCGAGATCTTCTCGCGCATGGATGAGCTAAAAGAGCTGCGGCTCGAGGTTCCGCAGGTGACGGAGCTTTCGCAGGGGCTTGCGAAGGCCGGATACGATATCGGCGTGGCGCTGACGCCGGAGGAATTTGCCGACGCATATGCGGGGAAGTTCGGCGGCCTTCACGGGGCGCAGGCACCGGCTGCGGCAGGCAATACGGCGGAAAATGCCGCCACGGCCGCACAGAAGCCTGAAAACGACGCTTCGGAGGCGAAGGAGGCAATCCTCACCCTGCGCGACGTCTCGTACGTCTACGGCGCGAAAACGGCCTTTGAGAAGGTTGCCGTCGACGATGTGAATCTTGACATTTATCCCGGCGAGTACATCGGATTGATCGGGCACACGGGCTCCGGCAAATCCACGATGATCCAGCTTCTGAACGGCCTCGAGAGACCGTCCGAGGGATCGGTGTGCTTCGAGGGTGAAGATATTTTCGGCGAAAAATACAACCGCCGCCTGCTGCGCTACAACGTAGGTCTGGTGTTCCAGTATCCCGACCACCAGCTGTTTGAGACGACGGTGTTCCAGGATGTGTGCTACGGACCGAAGAACCAGGGACTTACGGGCGATGAGCTCAAGGCCCGCGCCGAGTGGGCGCTCAACTTAGTGGGCGTCGATCCGTCGCAGTGGCAGACGTCGCCGTTTGAGCTCTCCGGCGGACAGAAGCGAAGAGTTGCGATCGCGGGCGTTTTGGCGATGAAGCCGAAGGTCCTCGTTCTGGACGAGCCGACGGCAGGCCTTGACCCGGGCGGCCGCGACGAGATCCTCGGCGAGATCGATCGGATCCGCAGGGAGACCGGCATGACGGTTGTTCTGGTTTCGCACCGCATGGAGGACGTGGCGCGTTTTGCGGACCGTCTCGTGGTGATGAACGACGGCAAGATCCTGTATGCGGCTTCTCCGAGAGTGGTGTTCCGCCACCGCAGGGAGCTGACCGAGGTCGGACTCGAGGTTCCGCAGGTGACGCAGGTGATGCAGCTGCTTCGCGAGAAGGGACTGCAGGTTCCGGGCGATCTGATCACGACGGAGGAGGCGCTCGCTGCGTTGATCCCCGCAAAGCAGTAGCCGATAGGACGAAAACTTACAGGCGCTTGTTAGCAAGCGCGAAAAATACACGCGGCCATCCGCGGGAAAGGAGCAATCGATGTTACGAGATATCACGATCGGACAATACTATCCGGTGGATTCCTGTATTCACAGACTGGATCCCAGAACGAAGATCATCGGGACACTTTTATACATCGTAAGCCTGTTTCTGGTGCGCTCCTTCCCGGGATTTATCGTGGTGATCACAGCATTTGCCGGCGTATTGATCCTCTCAAAGGTGCCGGTAAAGTATCTGCTGCGGGGACTTAAGCCGATTCTTCTCATTCTGTTCATCACGGTTTTGTTCAACTTCTTTTTGACGGACGGAAAAGTGGTGTGGCACTGGAAGATCTTCACGATCACGCAGGAGGGCCTGCTGCGCGGTGCGTTCATGGGGATCCGCCTTGTGCTGTTGATCTTCGGCACGTCGATGATGACGTACACGACGACGCCGAACCAGCTGACGGACGGACTGGAGCGGTTGATGAAACCGCTTCGGGTGATTCATTTTCCGGTGCATGAGATGGCGATGATGATGTCGATCGCGCTTCGTTTCATTCCGATTCTCACGGAGGAGGCGACGCGAATCCGCAAGGCGCAGACGGCGCGCGGTGCGGATATGGAGAGCGGCGGACTGATCAAGCGGGCCAAATCGCTTGTGCCGGTGTTTATCCCGCTGCTTGTCTCGGCGTTCCACCGGGCGTTCGACCTCGCGATGGCGATGGAGGCGCGCTGCTACCACGGCGGCAAGGGACGCACGAAGATGAAGCCGCTTCGGTATCGGCTCGGGGATGCATTTGCCTTTTTATATCTTGTGTGCTATGTGGGAACGGTCATCTTGCTTCGCATTTGGCTGAAGATCTGATTTAGGAGGAGACCATGCGACGGATTGCGCTGACAATCGCATATGACGGAACCGCGTATTCCGGCTGGCAGGCGCAGGCAAATGCCGTGACGGTCGAGGGTACGCTTCGCGACGCGATCCGCAAGCTCTGCGGCGAGGACGTCGTGACGCTCGGTGCGAGCCGCACGGATGCGGGCGTTCATGCGCTCGGTAATGTGGTCGCGTGGGACACGGAGTCGCCGATCCCGGGCGAGCGGTTCGCCCCGGCGCTCAATTCCTTCCTGCCGGACGACATTCGCGTGATGCGGTCGTGGGAGGCGGACGCAGCGTTCCACCCGCGGTTTGACGCGCACAAGAAGCGCTACGAGTATCGCATCGCTTGTGCACGCACGGTGAGCCCGCTTCGCTGCCGCTATGTGTGCGGCGTTCCCGAGCAGCTGGACATCGCCGCGATGCAGCGGGGAGCGGAGCAGTTTGTCGGGACGCACGATTATTCTGCATTTTGCGCGGCCGGCGCGCAGACCGAGAGCAAGATCCGCACGGTGACGCGGTGCGAGGTGTACCGCGAGGCGGACGAGATCGTCATCGGCGTCGAGGGCGACGGCTTCTTGTACAACATGATCCGGATTCTGGCCGGCACGTTGATCGAGATGGGGCGCGGCGCGAAAGACCCGGAGAGCTTGACCGCCATCCTCGAATCGCAGGACCGCACGAAAGCGGGGCCGACGGCACCGCCGCAGGGACTCACGTTAATCAAAATATGGTACGAAAGCAGTGAAACGTCAATAGAAAAATGACAAATCGCGTGTTAAAAGCATTTTTCGACGAAAAATGTTGTTGACACGGCCGGCGTCAGCGTGTATACTGCAACAAGTGACGCGCAAAACGCGTAATACGAAAACAAGGAGGTTAAATCCTATGAAGAGTTATATGGCAACGGCAGACGTAGAGAGAAAGTGGTACGTTGTCGATGCGGAGGGTCAGACGCTCGGTCGTCTTGCTTCGCAGGTTGCAATGGTACTTCGCGGTAAGAACAAGCCGATCTTCACGACGCACATCGATACCGGTGACAACGTGATCGTTATCAACGCAGAGAAGATTAAGGTTACGGGCAAGAAGCTCGATCAGAAGGTATATTTCAGCCATTCCGATTATCCGGGCGGCGTTCGCGAGACGACGCTTCGTGAAATGCTTGCCAAGAAGCCGGCGGATGTTATCACGTTCGCGGTTAAGGGCATGCTTCCGAAGGGACCTCTCGGTCGCAGCATGGCAGACAAGCTTCATGTATACGCAGGTGCTGAGCATCCTCATGCAGCTCAGAAGCCTGAGGTACTGACATTCTAATCAATCGGAAAGGAGATTTCAATCATGGCAAAAGCAGCT
>JAFZWG010000078.1 GCA_017617395.1 Lachnospiraceae bacterium | reverse complement strand
TCTGTATCTTACTGTGTTGCTACAACCTTGATCCACAGCTCGTTGAGCTTCTTGCGGATCACTTCGTTGTCGTGGAAGATCTCGTCCTTCTCGTAGGTGCGGGGAAGGTACGCCTCGTTGTCGGCGTAGTCACCGCCCGGAGCGGTCATCTCCTCGAGAACCTTCTTGTTCGGCGAAGCGTAGCCGACCGTCTCGGTACCGTCAAGGCACTGCTCATAGTTGAGCATGAAGTTGATGAACTTGTTGGCGAGCTCGGGGTTCTCCGCGTTCTTCGGAATAACCATGGAATCGTACCATACGTTCGTTCCGCAGGAAGGCGTGAAGTAGCCCATGTCCTCGTTCTCGCCGAGAATGTCAACGGCGTCGCCGGAGTACACGATGGCGAGATCCTTGCGGTTCGCCTTCATGTTGTCGATAACCTCGTCGGTTACATAAACGGGCTGCGTCGTCTTGTTCATCTCGATGAGCCACTCGTACGCGGCGTTGATCTCGTCCTCATTTTCCGTGTTGCAGGAGTAGCCGAGCTGCTTGAGAGCGATCATGAAACCGTCGCGCGCGGAGTCGTACATGTACACGCGGCCCTTGTACTTGGGATCCTTGAAAATGCCGAAGCCCTCGGCCTCGAGGTCCGCGTAGTCAACGTTGTTCTTGTTGTAAACGATACCGACCGTTCCCCAGAAGTAGGGAATCGAGTAGTCGTTGTTCGGGTCGAACGAGAGGTTCTTCACCTCGTCCGCCAGGTTGCCGATGTTCGTGATGGCATCCTTGTCGAGCTTCTGCAGGTAGTCCTCCTTCAGAAGGCGCTCGATCGTGTAGTCGGACGGAATCAAAACATCATATTTGTCGCCGGCCTGAAGCTTGGTGTACATTGCCTCGTTGGAGTCGAAGTTCTCCACGATAACTTCGCAGTCGAACTCGTCCTCAAAATCCGCAATTACGTTCTCGCCGAGATACTCTCCGGGCAGGAACAGCTTGAGCTTCTCCTTCTTCTTGCCGCAGCCGGTCATCGCCAGCACGCAAACCGCAAGAAGGGCCATTGATACAATCACTTTCTTCATTCTTGTCTTACCTCCGAAAAATATATGAACGGCGGGCATTTGCCCGGTTCTTTCAAGTTACTCGGCTGCCTGCTCCTTAAGGCGGGCCTCCTCACGCTCACGGCGCTTCGCGCCGATGGCGGAGACGATGTTGTAGCCGATCAGGCCCACGGTGATCAGACCGATAACCACGGTCGAGAGGGCGTTGATCGAGGGGTTCGTTCTCTTGCGCATCGTATACACGACGATCGAGATGTTGTTCACGCCGTTGCCCGTCGCAAAATACGAGATAACAAAGTCGTCAAACGACATCGTAAACGCGATCAAAGCTCCCGAGATGATGCCCGGCATAACCTGCGGGATGATGACCTGCACAAGCGCACGGATCGGCGAAGCACCGAGGTCCATGGCCGCCTCCGCAAGGTTCGGATCGAGCGATCGAAGCTTCGGCATGATGCTTAGGATCACGTACGGAATACAGAACATAATGTGCGCCAGCAAAAGTGTCACAAAGCCCTTTTCGATGTGCAGGGCGCTGAAAAACATCAACAGACCGATGGCCGTCACGATATCGGGGTTCATCATCGGCAGCTCGTTGACCTGCTCAACGCAGTTTTTGAGGATGCGATGCGACTTCGAAAGGCCGATGGCCGTCAGCGTTCCGACGATGGTCGACACGAGCGTCGCGATCACGGCAATCACGATCGTGTAGATGATACCGTTGATCATCGTGCGGTCATTTGCCATCTTTGTAAACCAGCGCGTGGAAAATCCTGCGAACTTCGTTAAGGATTTGCTGTCGTTAAAGGAAAAGATTACGGTGTAAACGATCGGTGCGTACAAAAAAATCACCAGAAGGATCATCAGGATCGTGCCGAAGACGCGTTTCTTTTGTTTCATGCTCGTCCCTCCCCCTTCTCCGTCACATCGACCTTCTTGGTCAGATACATGGAGAAAATGATGATGACCGCCATGATCATGGAGATCGCGCTGCCGAAGTTCCAGTCGCCGGACGAGAGGAAGTACTGCTCGATCACGTTACCGACAAGCATGTACTGGCCGCCGCCGAGCATGTTCGGAATACAGAAGCTCGACACCGCGGGCAGAAACACCAGCGTGATGCCGGAGATGATTCCCGGCAGCGACAGCGGAAGCGTCACGCGCAGAAAGCTCTGGAAGCGGTTTGCACCGAGGTCGTTCGCGGCCTCGATGAGGCTGCGGTCCATTTTCGTAAGCGACGTGTAAATCTGCAAGATCATGAACGGCAGGAAGTTGTAAACCATGCCGAGGATGACGGCAAATTCCGTGTACATCATCTTGTACGGTCCAAGGCCGATCCAGCCGAGCACGGTGTTGATGATACCGTCGTCCTGCAGGATTCCGATCCAGGCGTACGTGCGCACCAGAAGGTTAATCCACGTCGGGAACGTGATGATCAAAACCCAGTGCATCTTGAAGCTCTCGCTGCTTCTCGCGATATAATATGCCGGAAAATACCCCAGCAACAGGCACGCGATCGTCGTGATCGCAGCCACCTTGAGGGAGCGCAGCAAAACTTTAAGGAACAATTTGTCGCTAAAGAAGCGCGCAAAATTCTCCAGCGTGAATTTGGTGGTGACCACGTCGTTTCCCTTGGTCGTGAAGGCGTAGAGGACGATCAGAAGCATCGGAGCCACGATCAAAATGAGCGCCCACACGATGTAGGGATAGGTCATTCTTCGAAACTGTTTCATAGTCTATCCCTTCCGATCAGCCGATGACCGACTTCTCCATAATGTGGATGTCCTCCGGATCGAACGTGAGTCCGACCACAGCGCCGACACTGGTCTCTTTCGTGGTATCCACGCGGTACTCGTAACCGCGCGTCTTAAACGTCACCGGGTAAACGCCCGGGGCGACGTTGGCAGGATCAAAGTCATACTCGACGTCAACGATCTCAACCGAATTGCCGTCCTCGAGGTCGAACGCCTGCGCGTTGGCCCAGATCTTCAGATCGGTCTCAAGAGCAACGCTCTCCGCGATCTCGTCGGCCTTCTTGAAGAAGTTCACGGCGTAGATCTCCTCTCCGTGCTCCTCCGCAACGTAGCGGTTCGGCTCCTGTACGATCATGGTTGCGGTCACGCTCGTTCCCGCAGACGTGTGGAACGTCACCGGGTAGCGGCCGAACTCCTTGCTCAGCTCATAGTCGAGCTTCGAGATGGAGATACGCTCATCGCTCTCGGGATCCCACGCCTGGGCGTCGGCACGGTCGATGATGAAGGCGTCAGCATTTTCCGGATGCTCGAGCATCTCGGCGATATCATCCGCGTCGAGATAGAAGTCGTTCGCACTCATCATCTCGCCCGCCGCCTCGTTGACGACCGGCTTGTCCTCGGAAACTTCCATGTTTACGGTGATGCTCGTGCCGGCCTTGGTCTCGACGACCGTCTCGTAGTGCACGCCCTTGAAGAGAGTCGAGCGCACGATGCCGCGGAGCTTGCCCTCCTTCACGGGCACGATGTCGAGGTCCTCGGGACGGATCACGACGTCCACCTTCTCGTTCTTGCCGAAACCTGCGTCCACGCACTCGAACTGGCGATCCTCGAACATGACCTTGTGGTCCTCGAGCATGATGCCGTCGACGATGTTGCTCTCGCCGATAAAGTTCGCGACGTAGCGGTTTACGGGCTCGTTATAAATGTCGGTCGGCGATCCGATCTGCTGGATGTTGCCGTCCTTCATGATGACAATCTTGTCGGACATCGTGAGAGCTTCTTCCTGATCGTGTGTGACGAAGATGAAGGTGATGCCGACCTCCTTCTGAATCTTCTTCAGCTCGCGCTGCATGCCCTTGCGAAGCTTTGCGTCCAATGCGCCGAGAGGTTCATCGAGCAGGAGCACCTTCGGCTCGTTGACCAGAGCGCGCGCGATGGCGACACGCTGCTGCTGACCGCCGGACATCTCATGCACGGCGCGCTTGCCGAAGTCCTCGAGACCGACAAGCTTGAGCATACGCATTACTTTTTGATAAATGATATCCTTCGGCTCCTTCTTGATCTTGAGGCCGAACGCAACGTTGTCGAACACGTTCATGTGCGGAAACAACGCGTACTTCTGGAACACCGTGTTGAGGTCTCTCTTGTAGGGCGGAAGGTTCGAGATGTCCTCGCCGTCAAAGATCACGCTGCCCTCGTCCGGCTGCAGGAAACCGCCGAGAATGCGAAGAAGCGTCGTCTTGCCGCAGCCCGAAGGTCCCAGCAGTGTGACAAATTCATTCTCATAAATGTCCAGGTTGATGCCCTTCAGCACCAGCTGGCCGTCGAACTTCTTGACGATGTCCTTAAACTGAATCAGTTTCTTCGGCGCCTGGTGTGCCGCCGTTGCTTCGGTAATCTGCTTCTCGCTCATTGCCGTGTCCTCCGTGTATTAAAAAATCGGCGGTGTGGAAACCCACAAAACCTTCGCCGTCTTATTTCCGTTGTTGACCAGAGCGTGGTCCTCGCGGCCCTTTAAGTAGAACGTCTCTCCCTTGCGGACCGGCGTCGTCTTGCCGTCGCGGTCAATCGAGATCGCGCCGTCCAGCACGTAGCCGAACTCCTCGCCGTTGTGCGGAGCCACCGAGAACGACCGGCTCTTCGCCGGAATCTCCAAAAGGATCGGCTCCATCTCATTTTTCTGCGTGTTCGGAACGATCCAGTGAACCGCGTAGTCATCGCGCTCGTCGACAAAAAAGTCGCTCTTGCGGAACACGACCTGCTCCTCCTTCTCCTCGCGGAAGAACTCCGAGAGGGAGCTTCCGAGCGCCTCCAGAATGTCTATAAGCGTCGCGATGGACGGCGACGTGATGTTGCGCTCCACCTGCGAGAGAAAGCCCTTCGAGAGCTCGCTTCGCGAGGCCAGCTCCTCCAGCGTCAGACTCTGGCGGATACGCATCTGTTTCAACCGATGACCGATGTCCATAGTGTCTCTCACCCCTGTCTTTCCAATCGTCTGCAGTTACGATATACTAAACAAAAAGATTATTGTTACTAAACTTTTTCGCGGACTGATACATATTATACATGGTTTGTCCGCAAATGCAATAGCAAACTTAAGAAATCTTTGCGGAAATCGTAACACTTTTGTAACCACCGCGCCCCTTTGTTTATGATATACTGAAAACATCCGATAATTCTTCTTTGGGGGGTTCGAAAAATGGAAGAAAATCAGCCGAAGCCGAAACGCAACAGAAAGCGCCTGATCATCGCGGGAATCATTGTCCTGCTCTTAGTCTTGCTGACCCCGATTCCGTCCCATTACAAGGACGGCGGCAGCTATGAATACAACGCCATTCTCTACTCTGTCTACCGGTGCCATTCCCGCTATACCGCCAAAGAGACGGACGGATGGTACAACTATGAGGGAAGCGGCACAAAAATCACAATCCTGGGATTTACCGTCTACGACAGTGTGGAACACCGCGCCACCACCCGCACGAGAAGCCCTTTCGGTGATGACGAGCCTACACCGACCGGCACGCCCGAATGCACGCCGACGGTCGCTCCGACGAACACTCCGACCGGCACGCCGACCGTGACCCCGACGCCGACGCCCGACACGCGCGCCGCTGCGCCGACCATCCCCGCGGAGTACTCGCAGGAAGGTCTTAAGAATAAGATTGACCAGAGCATTGCTTCCAGCGAGACATATGCCTACAAGGAGACGAAAGAATTTTCCGAAGTCATCGAGTTTACCCCCCGTCGAGGTGATTTGCAAGAGTACGACCGGACCGTACTGTATCTGGATTCCGAGTTCAATGTTCTCAAGCAGCAGTTCTACATCGACAAAACCATAACCGAGGTCGTGGATTACACACCATACGGTGTCCGAAACACCTATCCGGATTCCGTCATGTATTCCTTTGCCGAGAAGCTTTACGACGATGACGGACGCCTTGTTTTTGAGTGCCCGTACAACGACACGATTACCCTGTACCTCTACGATGAGAACGGAAGACTGTCCTCCAAAACTACGTACGAAAAGGATCTCTTCCAGTCGAAGCTTCAGTATCAATATGATGAAAAAGGAAATCTTTCCTCCGTCAATTTATTCCGCGGCAAATATCAGGATCATATTTCGGGCTTAACCGTCCGCTACGAATCCGACGCCGACGGACGTTTGATCTGTGTCCGTGTATTTGCCGGCCGTGCAAACTCTGACCGGAAGCAGATAAACGAAATACGATTCCACTACTTCGCGGACGGTGCCGTTATGGCATACCAGGAGGGTTATCAGACCATCTTCCTTCCGGGAACAGCATTGAAGCAGTCTCTGCTTACAACGACCGGCCTCGGCCCCGTGTTCGATTTCGAACGATGCCTCGATGATCCCACAAGCGATGCCCACGGCGACATGACCTATCCGAATGATCCGTATCATAATCCCGAGGCGACACGCGCACTCGGTGTTCCCACGCACAGTCCCGGATGCTTTGCAGACACGAATAATTCCGATTTGAAAGACTCCGTGAATATGGGGCCCCGCTTCTGTCCCGAAGATATGACGCGAATCCTCTGCCATGCCTATCTCGACCAGGCCGAAGCAGATCTGCTTCGGGCAACAGGCGATTACCGGAAAATATATGAGGGTTACGAAAGCGACTTAACGTATGATCGCATCTGGACAACCTACCAATATGCAAACAATCTTTTGATGGAGACTACGTACAGAGGTTGTCCGGACACGTATACCTACGATTCGGCCGGCCGTCTGATCCGACTCAACGATCAAGGGCTTGAATTCTTCGGTGAGGAGGTTACCTTCAAGTATGACGGAAACGGCCGCCTGAAGCAGCGCGATTACGTGGTTCAGGCTGTGGGCGCCAGCGGTGTTCAGTACATTCATACGGAAACCGAAGAGAATGTACCGTACTACCCGAAGACAACGGAAACCTACCGCTACGAGTACAACTCTGCCGGCAAACTGACCCGCATGACCGGCGACATTCACACCGAGCTCATAGAGTACTCGATCACAAACACGACCACCGGCATCGTTGTTCCGGTAACCGGCACCATCCTGCTCACCGAGTACGAAGGCCCCTACGTCTACCGCGGCGAATACAACTACAGCGCACCCCGGGAAAGCTACTCCAACCTGGACAAAGACACATTCGCATACGACCGTAAGATTCTGTATTACGATGCCGATTACACCCTGACGCGGGTGCGATACTACCTGGGTGAAAAGGAGCTTTTGTACGTCGATTACAACGATTTCGGCAGCTTCGAACGGAGTCCGGATTCCGATAAATATGTTTTCGATAAGTACGTTTATTCCCCACCGTCAGAAGGATCGGTTGATTACGCCTGCCATTTCGACAATAACAGAAACGTAACCTGGAGCGAAAAGAACGGCATCTTAAGCTGCTCCTACACCGCGGATGAACAGGGGCGGCTCGGCAGTTACACGATTATCGGAAAAACCGGGAAAAAGTATATCGTCAACGTCAGATACTATAGTGACGGCAATGTGGTGTTTTACTATATCCCGCCGGAACCCGATGATACCGACGATGCTGAAGATGAGGAATACAGCGCTTGCGTCTTCCAGCCCGATGATGATCTCCGTAAAAATCTTCTTGGCATGAGCAATCTGAACCTGATTGATTCCGTGGATCTGTATGAAGACGACGATAACGCATATTTCGGTTTTCGGAATTTTTGTATCATGACCAAAAGTGCGGAAGGGAATCTTGAATGCGGTTTACCTCTCCGTCCCTCTCTCCCGGCAGGCAGCCGGCTTCTATGGTTGGGAGGCCTGACGAAAGCCGAGATTACAGCCGAAAAATGGGTCTGTCCCATCGACGAAAACACGGGCTCGCCTGCTCCCTACCGCTCTTGTCAGGAACTGTACCGTTATGAAAACGGCCGCATGATCTATAATCAATACAATTCGGGCGGCGGTGGCGGCGGTTCATCGCGTTACGAATACGACAGCCAGGGCCGTCTCGCCGCATATGAAAGCGGCGGCGACATGGGGTACCACGTCAAGGACAGTTATACCTACAACAGCGCCGGCAAGGTGAAAGCCTGCACCCACTACGACCAGAACTATCACGGAGAGGGTTACTTCTACAACGACGCAAAATACTCCTACTCCTACGACGGAAACGGAAGGCTCGCGAGCGCGACCGCGGAAGGCACCGTTCGCAAGACCTACAGCTACGACGACCGGCCGGAAGAAAAGACAACCTACACCTTCCGTCTGGCGCGTAACACCGAAGGAAAATAAAACCGACAATCACAGCAAAAGAGCAGGGCCTCCTACCCGGAAACCCTGCCGTTTCAGTCCGTTATGATCAAACCTTAAATGCGAGCCAGAAGCTCCTCTTTCTTCCTGTCGAAATCCTCCTGCGTGATCGCTCCCTTGTCGCGAAGCGCCGCCAAACGCTCGATCGTGTTGAACACCTCGTCCATCGTCATCGCCGCGGGTGTTGCCTCCGCCGGCTTTGCCTCTGCTGCTGCCTCAACCGGTTTTACCTCAGCCGGAGCTTCCGCAGGTTTTTCTGCCGCAGGCGTTGCCTCTTCCGCAGGCTTCGCAGTGTTCTCCGCAGGCTTCTGTCCGCCGACCGGAACCGCCGTATCCTCGCCGCCGAAGTGGATCGGTACCGACGTGTCCTCCCCGGTAACGTTCACCGGAATCGACGTGTCGGCCTCTGCTGCAGGCTTGTTATCCGCAGGCTTATTTTCCGCGGGCTTGTTCGTTGCGGGAGCGTTCGGAACCGCCGGATTGATGGAGCCCCAGCTCTCATTCTCCGAAGCGGTGTCGCCGGCAGGGGTGTCCGAGAAGGCCTCGTTCATCTGCTCGGCCTCCGCTCTCTCACAGAAATTCTCCAGGACAAGGTAGTCCTTCATCGCGAAACTGTCGTCGTACAAAAATGCGGACGTGCTCAGGGCGCGGCTTAAGCGCTGGCCCATCGGGCGCATCGAGAAGAAGCGCATTCCGCCGGAGAAGAAGCCGCCGATCACGGGGATCAGCTTGGCAACACCCTTCGAGGCCGTGTCGGTCGTAAGACGGAGCGTCAGGTCCTTTCCGATCTTGCGGACAATCGGATCCCAGAACGCGCGCGTGGTCGCTCTCTGCGGAGTTCCGCCGACAGCGCGCATCGCCAGGTGCGAGGACAACAGTCTCGTCGCCGCCATGGCGCCCTCGATTTCGAACATCGCACCGAGCGAGCAGATCAGCTGGTAGCGAACCAGCGCACCGTCCTCACCCTCACACGACCAGAAGTCCCTCGCGCCGTACAGGTATGCGAGCTCCTGCGCCATCCGCAGAGACATTGCGAAAAATTGCAGCGTGTCCGCCGGAATCGTCGCCGCGATTGCCAGCCCGCCGGGAATGCCCGCCGCGAACGACATCGCCGAGGACTCCGACGTCCTGCGAAGAATCAGTTTCTCCGCCAGATTGTCCAGCTCGATCTCCGAATAGTCGCTGGCAACCGGGCCCTCCTCGACAATCTGCGGAACCAAGATTCCCTGGTCGGCAAATGTCGCGCTAAGGTACTCCGCGCGGTCCACCTTCACGCCCGGGATCTTCATCGCCTGCTCGATCAGAAACTCCAATGTAATCTTGTCAGCCATCATTTTCCTCCTCACACAAAGTTTTTTATTTTACTTGATTTATCAATACAATCCGGCCATGTCGTCCAGCGCGGTCCAGTCCTTCGACGTGTTGTCGGCGATGACCTTTCCGGACATGTCCCAGGCCCGGTAGACAAGGTCCGTAAACCGTCCCTGCTCGTCGTAGCGGTAGTTGATGTCCTCGACGAGCTGGCCGTTCTCGCTGCGCTGTGCCTGGATCAGGCGGTTGCCCTCATCGAAGTTGTACCGAAGAACGATCTCGTTCATTTTCTCGCGCACGCGACGGATGGTCAGCGAACCGTTGGCCGATTTCTCCTGAATCTCCCGCGTTCCGCCGATAAAGTAATCGCTCGACAGATAGTCTCTCGTCAGTTTGAACGAACCGTCCGAATCGGTCTCCTCGGTCTCCGTCCAAAGGGTCGTGCCGTCACCCGTCATGATTCTGCTCTCGACACTCGACTCCGAGAATCTGTACGACCACGAGACGCAGTCTACCGTTCCCTTCGGGGTCGTCACGGTCTCCGACGCCGTCTCGACGCGGCAGTCGGGATTGATCACCAGGTTGGCAAATGCAAGATGCCACTCCGGGTTGTCGAACCGGATCCGTCTTGAGAGAATCTCCGGGTACAGCCAGGGGTTTCCGTCCGGACCGTAGATCGCGCAGCTCGACGTCTCCAGAGTGAGTGTTCCGAACTCGGTCTTCTCCAGAACCGTCGACATCGTGCTTGTCTGCCACTCGTATGTCGGCGTCTCCATCTTCGTCTCGGCCGCTGCGACGGCCTCGCGCAATGCTTCCTCCGTCTCGTAGCTGCCAACCTGATCCGGGTACATCCCGTATCCGCCGAAATACAAAACCGTCGGCTCCTCGCTCTCGGGATTTGCAACCAGCCGGTAGCAGTGCTCGCCGTTATGATAGCGCTCCAGCTCCCAGACCGGCGTCAGATCCTCGCGGAGATAGCAAACGGATCTTTCGCTGTCCTCCACACGGCAGTACTTGTCAATTTCATCACCGTCCAAAAAATACGTAACCTTCAGGCTCTTTCCGAGGTCGCCCTCCACCGAAATGTGGATCTCCGACTCGGTCCGGTCGATCGTCACCAGCGCGAGTGAATCGCAGTAATAGCTGATCACGTCGTCCCTCATCCGCAGGCGGTACTTTGTATTCTCGTCCAAAGCGACATTGGTCGACAATTCATACTGCGCAGTCGGGATTCCGTCGAACGAAAAACGGTACTCCACACCGCTCTCCGTCGGCTCGCATTGAAATTTTGCCAGCGACTTGTTGTTGTACTTGATCTCGCCCTGCACACAGTATCCCGAGAGGTGCGCAATCTGATTCCAGCCTCCGTCCTCGGTCAATTCCTTGTCTCCGACAATATGATAGGACTTCGTGTATTTGGAGGTCTCGAAGCCGAGCACCAGATTCACCGAGGTCCCGCCCCGAGGCGCAAGAAGTGCCCAGTTCTCCTTTGAGAGCATCATCTCTCCGGGCGTAGGTGTAGGCGTATCCGGAACATTTGTCGGAATATTCCACTCCCCCGTCGGCACCGCATGCGTCGGCGTCGGGGACAGCGGCGTGTTCACGCCTGCCGATTCATTTGTCATCCGGAGTATGAGCAGCACCGCGACCAGCGATATCAACGCGACGCCGATGATGCCCGCTATCCAAGTTTTGTTCTCCATACCGTAACCCCGCACAACATCAGCTACTTGTTGAACCTCGTGATATTATCCTCGTTCAACGTAAAATCATAATAGTTCAGATCCTTGCGGAACGTCCAGCCCGCTCCCTGCCAGAAATGGTTTCCGAGCGAGTTCGTCTTGAACGCGATCAGGTTGACCTTGTTGATGTGCTCCTTGCGAAGCGCCATCATGCAGGCGACCGCCATCGTCTTACCGATGCCGCGCTTGCGGAAGCCCTCCTTCACGCACACGTGATAGAAGCATCCTCTGCGGCCATCGTGTCCGCACAAAATCGATCCCACAATCTCCTTGTTCACAACCGCGACAACGCTCGTCGTCGGGTTTCTCTTAAGAAACCGCTCGACGCCCTCGCGGGAGTCGTCGATCGAGCGGATTCCGAAACCGTGGATGCTCTGCCACAGCTTGTACACGGCGTCATAATCGTCTATCGTCATGACGCGGATTTCACATTCGTCTGCCATAGTTATCTTTGTGCATTTCCTTCCAAACGGTTTATTTTTCCCGGGGCGCATAGACTTTTCTGGTAATCTCCAAGCCCTCGGGCACATTCAATACTTCGGTCTGTTGTCCGACGGTCAGCGACTTGATATTCGGATTCCATCGAAGATTGATTCTGTCAAGTGACGGGCAGACCAATTCCTGCAAACTCCCGATATTGGTCAGGTTCAGCCCGGTGATATCACACTTGTCGAGTTTCGCCACTTTCAAATGTGTTACGAATTGCAGGTCCAGATGTCTCAACGGATTGTCGGAACACTCCAGAACCTGAAGATCGCCGTAACGACAGAGCGCGAGCGACTCCAGACTACATTCTTCGCACCGCAGTGTCCTCAGCCTGAAGTTTGAAGAAACCGAGAGCTCCGTCAGCTGCGTACATCCACTGCAGTCAAGCCAAAGCAACTGGTCCAGACCTGAGGTGTCGATCCTCTTCACATCACTGCCGCAACAATACAGGTACTGTAACTGCTCACACCCTCTTACATCAATCTCCTCAACCGGACAGTGCTGGACATACAGATACTTCAGCGATGTCAGAATTTCGATTCCCTTCAAATCGTGAACATTTTCCAAATCAAGATTCTGAATCTTCGAAATCTCATGATCCGTGAGATAACCGTCCTTCGTAATCTCTCTCGATATGATCGCCTCACGCAGCACCGGATCGGGAACCAGCTCTTCCGTCAACAGGATTCCGAGCGGCGTCGGTGTCGGGCCGGGCGTGTTGGTAGGTGTCGGTGTGTTGGTCGGCGTCGGCGTGTTCGTCGGCGTCGGCGTGTTGGTCGGCGTCGGCGTGTTCGTCGGCGTCGGCGTGTTCGTCGGTGTCGGCGTGTTCGTCGGTGTCGGAGTCGGTGTAGGCGTATCGGCAGGCGTCGGAGTCAGCCCTTTCGTATTATTGTAACGATTGATCTTCAGTCCTCGCGGCGCATACAAAACCCTCGCTCCCTCCCGGATGGTGAGCTCCCTGAGTTCCGGTGTATGGAAAAGATCGATCTCCAGAAAATCCTCACAATTAAGATACCGCAGTTTCCCGGCTCCGTTGAGGTTGACCTTGGACATACTGTTAAACCCGCACGACAGTCTCAGAAGTGAATCGAGCCCCCGAAGGTCCAGCTCCGCCAGGTTATTGTGATCGCAGTCCAGACGTAACAGCCGGCTGTTGTCGCCGAAGATGATCTTAATCAGACCGCAATTGGATGCGTAGCATCTCTCCAGCGCCGCATTGGTACTGATATTCAGAGTCTGAAGGTCTTTGTTATTCTGACAAATGAGCGTCTCCAGATTTCGGCATTCCTTAACATTCAGCTCATTCAGCGCACAACCGTCCGCCGAAAGATACCGCAGCTTCTCGTTCCGGCTGACATCAAGCTGAATAATCGGGCAACCGTCTACCGTCAGCGATTCCAGCGAAGAAAAATACCGGATGCCATTAAGCCCGGTCACTCCCGTTCCTCGCAGATCAAGCGATTTGGTCGCGTCAATCACCCTTCGATCCAGATAATCCTTGCCGCAGGACAGCTTCTGAAGAAGAAACGCGCGAAATGCTTCATCCGGAAATGTCGACTCGTTGATCGGAATCGATCCGGGCGGCATCGTCGGCGTCGGCGTATTCGTCGGTATAGGAGTATTCGTCGGCGTCGGCGTATTCGTCGGTATAGGAGTATTGGTCGGCGTCGGCGTATTCGTCGGTATAGGAGTATTGGTCGGTGTAGGTGTATTCGTCGGCGTCAACGTCGGTGTCGGCGTGCCCGTAGGCGAAGGAACTTCGGTCGCGGTCGGCTCGGATGTCGGTGTACCTGTAGGTCCCGGTGTCGGTGTGCCCGTAGAACCCGGTGTTACGGACGGCGTAACTGCGTAATTCGGTCTGCCGTCCTGAACAATCAGGATACGGATTCTCTGGCTCTCGTACTCCTGAGCTATATCACTGCTCCAAAAGTTGTAACGGGACGTCCATGTGTAAGTGACATAGAAATAACCGCTCCGCGCATATTCGGTCGGATTCTCGTTAACCGTGATATAAAGATCGCTCTCGTTCGCAAATGCGGTGAACCATCCGTAGGATGTTCCCCCATACACATTCAGCGTTCCGGAATAGTTGTACAGACTGATCTTTCGGATGCTGACGCCATCATAGCCGATTGTCACTTTCGAAGGGGCCGCATAGAATCCCGTCGGTGTCGGCGTCGGCGTGGAGTATATAGTCCATCCCTCCGGTGTCGGCGTCGGCGTCAGTATCGGCGTCGGCAGAGGCGTCACAACCGGTGTCGGCGTGCTCGTCGGCCTCGGGGTATTCGTCGGTCTCGGTGTTTTCGTCGGTTTGGGCGTGTTCGTCTCGAGCGGCGCAACTGTCACGGTTACCGTCGCGGTCGGTTCCTTATCTCCTCTCTTAAGCAGGGAACGAACTCCCTTGATGAAGAAAAATTCATACCCGATCGCGGCGATAATCACGACTATGATCAATTGAATTCTCTTGCCGTTCGACTGATTCATCGTGTTCCCCCAAATGCTGCCCGATGGTTACTCGGTTTCGTTCGGATCCGCATTTTCCCTGCGCACCGCTTCGGGATCAACCTGCAGCTGGCGCTTGCCCTGGTTGTAGAGTTTCAAAATGTGGTCCTTGTTGTCAAGATTCTTCGCGAGGTAATTGTGGAACTCCTGCTTCGTGTGGCAGGTCTCGATCGCCTTGCGAAGGATCGCCTCCTCATCCTGCGTCACGGCCTGCTTCTCGGGCGCCTTGGCGGGCTGCACCGACTCGGTCGTGCGGCGAACCGTGCGGCGTGCGGTCGTCTGCTGACGGCCCTGCTGCGAGCGGTTCTGCTGCGAGGAGCGTGTATTGCGATGCGCCGTGCCGGTTGTTCCGGTCGATACGGCGCCGCTGCCGACTACGCGGCGTGTCGTTGTCTTGCGGGCGTTCTTGCCGAGGACTTCGTGCTGGGTTGCATTGTCCGCAACCGGTGTCGCACGGTGCAGGAAAGAGAACAATCCGGTCTTCACCTCGCCGCCGCGGGCGATCACCGCGTCCACGTCGGGCAGGCGCTCGATCGTGCTTCCGGTCATGCTCTTCATCTCGCTGATCGCCGGGTCGTAGCCCTTGTCGTTGGAGATGATGTAGAAGGCGTGGCCGGCCTTCTTCGCGATGTCGTAGCCCAGGTGCACCATGATGATGAAATCCAGGGCATTTTTCCCGATCTGGTCGTTCGTGATCAGCTCGACCGTGGCGTCGCAGTGGAACACCATGTCCGCGTCGATCAGCGACATCTTCGAGCACTTCGGCCCGAGGAAAATGCGCACCAGATCGTTCTTCGTCAGCTTCGCAATGCCCGACAGGCCCTGCCGGCTGACGTTCTCAAAATCAATATACAAAACTCGTCTCATAGATTCCTCCGTGTGCCCCGCGCGTGAGTTGCCGCGCCGGCACCTTACTTTCTCAGGATAGGCCGTTCGCCTCCGAGCTCAGCTCGTCGAGCGTACGGTAGTAAGCCGGAAGAAATTCCGATAAGAACAGCTCTGCCTCGGGAACCTGCAGCGCGTGCACGGCGTCCTCGAGCGTCTTCTTGGCGCTGTCGAACTCGCGGTTGCCCGCCTTGCCTTCCTCGATGCATTTGATAAGGGCGGAAATCTTGTCCGCCGCCTTCACGATCCGCCACAGCTCCTCCTCGCCCTCGGCTCGGAAGAAAATGCTGCGATAGTCCTCCCGAATGTCCTCGGGAAGCATCGCCAAAAGCGCCTCGGAGGCATCGTCCTCAATCTCGTGAAAGACGCTCTGCATCTGGCGGTTGTAATACTTGATCGGTGTCGGCATGTCTCCGGTGAGAATCTCACCGGCGTCGTGATACAGACCGATCACGGCGCAGCGATCCGCGTCGAGATGCTTGCCCAGACGGCGATTACCCAGAAGGGCAAGTCCGTGGGCGAGCATGCTGACCTCGAGCGAGTGCTCGCTGATATTTTCCGGCTCGGAATTGCGCATCAGCGCCCAGCGCCGGATGTATTTCATGCGCGACAACATTGCGTAAAATGAACTGCTCATACGTGTTCTCCGGTCTTACTTGTTCCGGGTCCGAAGATACGGCTTCAGATAGATCCCGGTGTAGGAATCGGCATGTTCGCAAATCTCCTCCGGCGTACCGCTCGCGATGACCGTACCGCCGTCATCGCCGCCCTCGGGGCCCATGTCGATAATATAGTCGGCGGTCTTGATCACATCGAGGTTGTGTTCGATCACAACCACGGTGTTGCCCGCGTCCGCCAGCATATGTAAAATGTCCACCAGCTTTGCGACATCCGCAAAATGCAGTCCCGTCGTCGGCTCATCCAGAATGTAGATGGTCCGCCCGGTGCTGCGGCGCGAAAGTTCGGTCGCAAGCTTGATGCGCTGTGCCTCGCCGCCCGAGAGCGAGGTGGACGGATGTCCGAGCTTTAAGTACGAAAGCCCGACCGCGTCCATGGTCTTAATCTTGTTGCCGATGGAGGGAACGTTTTTGAAGAAGTCCACGGCTTCCTCCACCCGCATGTCCAGAACATCAAAAATGCTCTTGCCCTTGTACGTTGCCTCGAGCGTCTCGCGGTTGTAGCGCTTTCCGCCGCAGACCTCGCACGGAACGTATACGTCCGGCAGGAAATTCATCTCGATCTTCACGATTCCGTCGCCCTTGCAGGCCTCGCACCGTCCGCCCTTGACGTTGAAGCTGAAGCGGCCCTTTCCGTAGCCGCGCAGCTTGGCCTCCGGCGTCGCCGCGAAGAGGTCGCGGATCTGGTCGAAGACTCCCGTGTAGGTCGCGGGATTCGAGCGGGGCGTCCGTCCGATCGGCGACTGGTCGATATCGATGACCTTGTCGAGCACTTCCGTGCCGAGGATCGTATCGTGGTCGCCGGGAAGAATCGTGGTGGCACGGTTTAAGGTGCGCGCCAGGGATTTGTAGAGCACCTCGTTGATCAGGGAACTCTTGCCCGAACCGGACACGCCGGTCACGCACGTGAACACGCCCAGAGGAACTTTGACATCGATGTTCTTAAGGTTATGCTCTCTGGCTCCCTTGATCGTGATCCAGCCCGACGGCTGCCTTCTCTTGGCGGGCACCGGCACACAGCGCCGTCCCGCGAGGTAATCGCCGGTGATGGATTCCTTGCATGCCATGATCTCTTCGGCCGTGCCCTGAGCGACAACCTCACCGCCCTTCGTACCGGCCCCGGGGCCGATATCGATGATGCAGTCCGCGGCACGCATCGTGTCCTCGTCGTGCTCGACGACGATCAGCGTGTTGCCGAGGTCCCGAAGCTGCTTAAGGGAGCGCAGCAGACGGTCGTTGTCCCGCTGGTGAAGTCCGATGCTCGGCTCGTCTAAGATGTAGGCGACACCGACCAGACCGGACCCGATCTGCGTGGCCAGGCGGATGCGCTGTGCCTCGCCGCCCGACAGCGATCCCGTGGGACGGGACAGCGTCAGATACGAGAGGCCGACCTCCACCAGGAAGCCCACACGTGCGCGGATCTCCCGAAGGATCAACCGGGCAATCTGCTCCTTCTGCGGCGTCAGCACAAGGCCGGTGACGAAGCTCTGAAGCTCCTTGATCGGCATTGCGCACACCTCCGCGATATTGCGGTCGCCAACAGTCACGGCGAGCGCTTCGCGGCGAAGCCGAAGCCCCTTACAGGTCTTGCACGGGCAGATGTCCATGAACGATTCGTACTCCTGCCGCATGGTCTCGGATGCGGTCTCCCGATACCGCTGCTGCAGATTCCGGATCACGCCCTCGGCAGGGATGTCGTAGACGCCCTGGCCGCGGCGGCTCTGGTAATGGACCTTGACCTTCCGGCCTTCGGAACCGTACATCAGCACGTGGCGCGCCTCCTCCGGAAGCTCCTCGTAGGGAGTGTCCATGGAGAAGCCGAACGTGTCCGCAAGGCCGTTTAAAAATGCCCAGGCAAAACTCGTGCGCTTGTCACTGGACTGCCAGCCCGGCGCGGCAATCGCACCGCGGTTTAAGGACAGCGTGGTGTCCGGAACGATCTTCCGCTCCGAGAACTCCATCGTGAAACCCAGACCGTTGCAGTCGGGACATGCGCCGAACGGATTGTTGAAGGAAAATGACCGGGGCTCGAGCTCCTCGATACTGATCCCGCAATCCGGGCATGCAAAATTCTGAGAAAACGTGAGCAACTCTCCGCCCTCGCCGGCACCCTTCGAGCCGACGATCTCGACGTAGAGAAGCCCTTCACCGAGACGAAGCGCCGTCTCGACGGAGTCGGTCAGTCGGGTCTTGATGCCCTCCTTGGCCGACAAGCGGTCCACGATGATCTCAATGTTATGTTTGACGTTCTTGTCGAGTTTGATCTCCTCGGACAGCTCGTAAATGCTGCCGTCCACCCGGACACGAACGTAACCGCTTCGTTTTGCGGATTCGAGCACCTTCGCGTGCTCACCCTTCCGCCCCCGGACCATCGGCGCAAGCAGCTGATACCGCGTGCCCTCGGGGAGCGCCGTCAGCGCATCCACAATCTGGTCCACCGTCTGCCGCTTGATCTCCCGGCCGCAGTTCGGACAGTGCGGCGTTCCGATTCGCGCATACAAAAGGCGAAGGTAGTCATAGATCTCCGTCACCGTACCGACGGTGGAACGGGGATTTCGGTTGGTCGATTTCTGGTCGATCGAAATCGCCGGCGGAAGCCCTTCGATGCTCTCCACATCGGGCTTCTCCATCTGCCCTAAAAACATGCGCGCGTACGAGGAGAGGGACTCCATGTAGCGCCGCTGTCCTTCGGCATAGATGGTATCGAACGCGAGGGAGGATTTTCCGGAGCCGCTTAAGCCCGTCAGAACGACCAGCTCGTCCCGGGGGATGTCCACGCTGATGCTCTTTAAGTTGTTCTCCTTCGCGCCGCGAATGCGAATGTATTTCTTGTTGTCACTCATCGTAAAATTCTAATCCTGCAAATATTGTTCGCGAATCTCCGCAATCTCGTCACGAAGCTCGGCAGCCTTCTCGAAGTTGAGCTCCGCTGCCGCGGTGTGCATGTTGCGCGTGAGGGTCTCCAGAAGCTTCTCGAGCTCCTCGCGTCCCATCGATTCGTAGTCTTTCTCGATCTCGCTGCCCTTGCGGCGGCCGCTCGCCTTCTTCGAGATGGCGATCAGCTCGCGCACGGCCTTGCGCACCGTCTGCGGCGTGATACCGTGCTCCTCGTTGTAGCGCTGCTGGATGCTGCGTCTTCGGTTCGTCTCGTCGATGGCGCCCCTCATGGAGTCCGTCATCGTGTCCGCATACATGACCACGTGACCGTCTGCATTTCTCGCCGCACGGCCGATGGTCTGCACCAGCGACGTCTTCGATCGAAGGAACCCTTCCTTGTCCGCGTCGAGGATCGCCACAAGCCCGATCTCCGGGATGTCGAGGCCCTCTCGCAGAAGGTTGATTCCCACTAAAACGTCAAATTGATCCATTCGCATGTCGCGGATGATCTCCGTCCGCTCCAGCGTATCGATGTCCGAATGAAGGTAGCGCACGCGGATGCCGACCTGCTGCAGATAGTCCGTCAGCTCCTCGGCCATGCGCTTGGTAAGCGTCGTCACCAAAACCTTGTTGCCGCGCTCCGTCTCCTTGTTGATCTCGCCGACCAGGTCATCGATCTGGTCCGCAACGGGCCGCACGTCGACCGGCGGATCCAGAAGTCCCGTCGGGCGGATGATCTGCTCGACGCGCGCCAGCTCATGCTGCTCCTCGTACTCGTTCGGCGTTGCCGACACGAACATCATCTGGTTGATGCGCTCCTCGAACTCCGTAAAGTTGAGGGGGCGGTTGCATTTGGCGGAGGGAAGGCGGAAGCCGTAGTCCACCAGCGTCGTCTTGCGCGCCTGGTCTCCGTTGTACATGCCGCGCACCTGCGGAAGCGTGATGTGCGACTCGTCCACGATGATCAGATAATCGTCCGGGAAATAATCCATCAGCGTGTACGGAGGATCCGCGGGCGTCAGCCCCGCCAGATGCATCGAGTAGTTCTCGATGCCCGAACAAACGCCGGTCTCGCGCAGCATCTCGATATCGTAGTGCGTTCGCTCCGTGATGCGCTGAAGCTCCAACAGCTTGTCGTTCGCCTTAAAGTACTCGCGGCGCTCCTCGAGCTCCGCCTCGATGTTCGCAAGCGCCCGCTCCATCTGCTCCGGCTCCACGACGTAGTGCGTGTTCGGGAAGATGACCATGTGCTCGAGGTCCGCGATCACGCGGCCCCGAAGCGGGTCGATGCGCTGCAGGCGGTCCACCTCGTCGCCGAAGAACTCGATGCGGTACGCCTCCTTCGAGCCGTCCGCCGGGTACACCTCCACGACGTCGCCGTGCACGCGGAACGTGCCGCGCTTAAAATCCATCTCGTTTCGCTCGTACTGAATGTCCACAAGGCGCCTAAGGACGTCCTCGCGGCTCACCTCCATGCCGGGCCGCAGCGAGACGGTCATGTTCTTGTAATCGATCGGGCTGCCGAGTCCGTAGATGCACGACACACTCGCAACCACGATGACGTCCCGGCGCTCCGTCAGAGCCGCCGTCGCCGAATGTCGCAGCCGGTCGATCTCATCGTTGATGTCCGAGTCCTTCTCGATATACGTGTCGGTCGAGGGCACATACGCCTCGGGCTGGTAGTAATCGTAGTAGCTGACGAAGTACTCGACGGCATTTTCCGGAAAATACTCCTTGAACTCGCCGTAGAGCTGTGCCGCCAGCGTCTTGTTGTGAGAAATGATCAGCGTCGGCCGGTTCAGCCTGGCGATGACATTTGCCATCGTAAACGTCTTGCCCGAGCCGGTGACACCGAGAAGCGTCTGAAATTGTTTCCCCGCCTCGAAGCCCTTTACGAGCTCCTCGATGGCCTCCGGCTGATCGCCTGTGGGCTGATACGGGGCATGTAATACAAAATGATCCATTCGGCTCTTCCTATCCCGGCGCTTACTCCGCTGCCGGTGCCTGCTTCGTCGCCATCCACTTCAGATACCCGTTGATGAACGGATCCAGATTGCCGTCCAGCACGCTCTGCGCGTTACCGACTTCGACAGCCGTGCGCGTGTCCTTCACCATCGTGTAGGGCTGCAGCACGTACGAGCGGATCTGGCTTCCGAAGTTGATGTCCTTCTGTTCGCCGCGGATGCCGGACTCCTTGCTCATCTGCTCCTCCTGCTTCAAGATGAACAGCTTCGCCTTCAACATCTGCATGGCCTTCGTCTTATTCTGCAGCTGCGACCGCTCGTTCTGGCACTGAACCACAATTCCAGTCGGAAAATGCGTGATTCGAATGGCGGACGACGTCTTGTTGATATGCTGGCCGCCGGCACCGCTCGAGTGGTACGTATCGATGCGGATATCCTTGTCGTTGATCTCCACGTCGAGATCGTCCTCGATGTCCGGCATGACATCGCACGACACGAACGACGTCTGGCGCTTGCCCGCCGCGTTGAAGGGACTGATGCGCACGAGACGGTGAACGCCGTGCTCGGACTTCAAATAGCCGTACGCGTTGTGACCGTTGATCTGGAACGTCGCCGACTTGATGCCGGCCTCGTCGCCGTCCTGGTAGTCGAGAAGCTCGAAGCCGAAGCCCTTCTTCTGCGCCCATTTCTGGTACATGCGGTACAGCATGCCCGCCCAGTCACAGCTCTCCGTTCCGCCGGCACCCGCGTGCAGCGTCACGATTGCATTTTCCTTGTCATACGGGGACGAGAGAAGCGTCTCGAGGCGAAGCGCCTCCAGCTCCTCCACGAACGACGCGAGGTCGGCCTGAATCTCCGGCACGATCTCGGGGTCATTTTCCTCGTTGCCCATCTCGATCAGATCGCCGATGTCGGTGTACTGCCGCTCCAGCTTGCGGTAGCCGTCCACCGTCGTCTTCAGCTCGTTGAGCTCGCGGGTCGCCGCCTGCGCGCGGTCCGCGTTATCCCAGAACCCCGGGGACTCGAGAAGTCCCGAGAGCTCCTCAATCTTACGCTCCTTGTTCTCGAGGTCGAGCGAATCGCCGACCTCCTTAAGCATCTGCTTGTAGCTCTGGAGCGTGAATTTTGCTTCATCCAGTTCAATCATATCTTTCACTTGCGGCGCTGATTCGGCCGCATCCTTTCCGTTATTCCGTCGGCACTTTCTTCTTTCTGCCGCGAAGCGCGAAGAATACCATCACGATACCAAGCAGGGTCGTCACACCGCACATGATCGCGAACATCACGGCAGTGGACTCCGTTCCGTCCGTCCACAGCTCGCGGATCACAACGGGCTGAATGTAGTCCTCGCGGTCCATGCTCTTTAAGTACTTCGAAAAATACTCATCCAGATACTCAAGCTCCTTCGAGCTCAGCTTCGCAACGCGTCCGTCGATGGTCGCCTTCACCTCGTCCGGTCTCGCAACCGTACCGGTCGTGTCGTTCCACCACTCGCTGAACGCCGTGTCCAGTTTCGTGATACGCTTGGCGTTATCGGACTTGTTGCCAAGTGAAAATGCCAGAAAATACTCGATCTTCGTTCCGGCTTCATCGTCCTTAAGGCACGGCATCAGGTAGTACACCGTCGCCGTCGAGCTGACAACCGAGTTGCCCTTCCGCATCGACTCGACATGCTTCATGAAGGCTCCGATTGTCACCTTCACATCGAGCGTGACGTGCGAGCCCGGCTTCAATTCGCCGTAGTCGACCTCCGAAGCATCAATCGCTTCCTTCTTCGACGTAATCCAGTCGGCAAACAATCCGCGACTCATGATTGCGATTGCGATGCCCGTAATCAAAAACGTCACTCCGAAACATCCCAACAATGCCTTTGCTATTCGCTTTCCGGTACCGGGTTCCATGGATTTCTCCTTTCGGTGCTGTGCCTTGAGCGGGGTTTCCCGCCGGGTTACATGATGAAAATTCTATCGAACCGCAGCGACGTCAGCCGCCCTTCTTCATGCAGCAGAATTTGTATTTCTTGCCGGAACCGCACGGGCACGGATCGTTCGGCTGCACCTTCTTCGTGGCGCGGCGGATCGGGGCGTTGGCCACCGTGTCGTCCTTGTTCGTGCCGGTTACCTTGGCAACCGCCTCGCGCTCCACGCGCTGCTCGACGCGGAGGTTCATCAACAGATGAATCGTGTCCTCGCCGATCGAAGCGATCATGTTCTCAAACATATCGAAGCCCTGGAACTTGTACTCCTGCACGGGGTCCTTCTGGCCGTACGACTGCAGGCCGATACCCTGGCGCAGCTGCTCCATGTCGTCGATGTGGTTCATCCAGTGACGGTCGATGACCTTGAGCAAAATGACACGCTCGGCCTCGCGGAACTGCTCGATCTCGGGGAAGAGCGTGCGCTCCTTCTCCTCGTAGAGCTCGAGGATGGCCTTCTGCGCCATCTCCAGAACATCCTTCTTTCTGCCGTGCTTCTTCTGCTCCTCGGTAAGTACCAACGGCGCCAGCGGAACCACGGCCTCGATGTCCTGGTTCAAACGCTCCATATCCCACTGCTCGGGATACGTGTCGTCGCCGATGTGGTTGCTCACGATGCGGTCGATCGTGTTGCGCGCCATCTTGAGCACGTACTCGCGCATGCTCTCGCCGTCCAGCACGCGGCGGCGCTCCTCGTAGATGATCTCGCGCTGCTCGTTGTTCACGCGGTCATATTCCAGCAAATTCTTACGGATTCCGAAGTTGTTGTCCTCAATCTTCTTCTGTGCCTTCTCGATCACGCTCGAAAGCATGCGGTGATGAATCTCCGCACCGTCCGTGAGGCCGAGGGTCTTGAACAGGCCCATCATACGCTCCGAACCGAACAGACGCATCAGATCGTCCTCGAGCGAGATGTAGAAGCGCGACTCACCGGGATCGCCCTGACGTCCGGCACGACCGCGCAACTGATTGTCGATACGGCGGGACTCATGACGCTCGGTACCGATGATCTTCAGACCGCCGAGAGCGCGGATCTCGTCCGCACGCTTGTCTGCCTCGGCCAAAATCTCCTCGATCTTCTCCTGCGACGCTCCCTCGGGAATCTCCACGGCACCGCCCAGACGGATATCGGTACCACGGCCGGCCATGTTGGTTGCGATCGTCACGGCGCCTCTCTTGCCGGCTTCCGCGATGATCTCCGCCTCCATCTCATGGAACTTCGCATTCAGCACCTGGTGAGGAATGTTTCTCTTGCGAAGCATCGCGCTCACGGTCTCGGAAGCCTCGATCGTGATGGTACCGACCAGCACGGGCTGTCCGGCCTTGTGCGCCTCGGCAACCGCGTCTGCGATAGCATTTAACTTCTCCTGCTTGGTGCGGTACACCGCATCCTCGTGGTCGATACGCGCCACCGGCTTGTTCGTCGGGATGGCGATAACGTCCATGCCGTAAATCTCGCGGAACTCATTTTCCTCGGTGAGGGCGGTACCGGTCATACCGCACTTCTTCTCGTACTTGTTGAAGAAGTTCTGGAACGTGATCGTCGCGAGCGTCTTGCTCTCGCGCTTCACCTTCACGTGCTCCTTCGCCTCAATCGCCTGATGCAGACCGTCGCTGTAGCGGCGGCCGGGAAGAATACGTCCCGTGAAGTCGTCGACGATCAACACCTGATCGTCCTGAACGACGTAGTCATGATCGCGCTTGAAGAGGTTGTGCGCCTTCAGCGCGAGGATGATGTTGTGCTGAATCTCAAGGTTCTCCGGATCGGCGAGGTTCTCGATGCGGAAGAACTGCTCAACCTTGCGGACACCTTCCTCCGTGAGGTTGACGTTGCGGTCCTTCTCGTCGACAACGAAATCTCCGGTCTCCTTCGCGGTCTCGCCCATGAGCATGTCCATCTTGGACACCTCGGTCTCGCTACCCTTCTTGAGCTGACATGCGAGGATATCGCACATCTCGTAGAGCTTCGTGGACTTTCCGCTCTGTCCGGAAATGATGAGCGGCGTACGCGCCTCATCGATCAAAACCGAGTCGACCTCATCGATGACCGCGAACGGAAGTCCGCGCATTACGAGGCGCTCCTTGTACAAAACCATGTTGTCACGCAGGTAGTCGAAACCGAACTCGTTGTTGGTTCCGTACGTGATGTCGCACGCGTATGCCGCGCGGCGGTCATCACTCTCCATGCTGTTTAAGATACAGCCGACCGAAAGACCGAGGAAACGGTGAATCTGTCCCATCCACTCGGAGTCTCGCTTAGCCAGGTAGTCGTTGACCGTGACGACGTGCACGCCCTCGCCGGTCAGCGCGTTCAAGTATACGGGGAAGGTCGACACGAGCGTCTTACCTTCACCGGTTCTCATCTCGGCGATGCGCCCCTGGTGAAGCACGACACCACCGATCAACTGTACGTAAAATGCTCTCTGCCCGAGCGTTCTCTTCGCCGCCTCGCGCACGGTCGCATACGCTTCCACAAGGATGTCGTCGAGCGTCTCGCCGTTCGCCAGACGATTCTTAAACTCGGTCGTCTTGTCGCGAAGCTGCTCATCCGTGAGTTTTTCCCACTCCGGCTCCAACGCCTCGATCTTATCCACAATGGGCCGGATCCGCTTCAGCTCATGCTCGCTGTGCGTTCCGAAGATTTTCTCAATTAACTTCATTCTGTCCTCCTGCAATGCGGCTGTTTCACCCTGCCGTTTTTTGCCCACATTCCGAATCAGTATACCACAAATCCTATATAAAATCAATGTAATAAAGTCTCGCGTGCGCGCACGCGCAGAAACCGCCCCGAATCCGTCGGAAAATGCCCCCCAAAAGCCGCCTTAAGGGCACAAAAACACGGCGCAGCCAAAGGTCGTCTCGAACCTTCGCCGCGCCGCAAATGCACGTTCGTTCAATTTCGTTTCATTGCACTCTGTTGTCAAACAATTTGTTTGTCAAGCTGACAATTCGGGTTTGTTTGAAAACGGTGCGATTTTACGTTTCAACCAAAACAAACTTTCGGTTTTCGGGCTGTCGCGTTTGTACTACAAAAGTTGAAAGGTGCTGTGGATAACGTTGATAACTTGGTGAATAATCGCAATTTCGTCACTTTTCGGTCACATTTTCGTGTGGATAACTCTTTTGCGGGTAAATTTTATCAACATTTGGCGATGTTATTCACCATGATTCTTTTGATAAAAGTTTGTGCAAGGTGACAAATCCCCGACTTGTCAAGTACTATTTTTCGTTTTTGCAAAGAATATGTTTTCTGAAAATTGCGCCTATCTGTGGCACAACTTACAGTCATATTTCCGCTCTTCGATCAATAGTGTTCCGCCAGCCATTTTGATTTGTCGGGAGCTTCATCCACCCGGTTTGCATACATTTTGGGGCCGAGGCCGATCAAGTCGACTCCGCTGTCAAGCGAAATGTACAATTCCTTGTCGCAAACTGAGACGTCCAACTTCTTAAGCGACGGATTGTCAAAGATATAAAGCGCCGAAAGCCCCATACTTTTGCTCAAATCCAACTC
>JAFZWG010000077.1 GCA_017617395.1 Lachnospiraceae bacterium | reverse complement strand
TCGTCGCGGGTATCGTGGTGATGTTGATTTACGGAATGCTGGATCTGCAAAAACAGAAGTGGGATGATTAGTCCGCGAATCTCAAAGTATGAAAAACCCTCTTTTCCGGTTGCTCGGGAAAGAGGGTTTGTTTTCGTTTAATTTTCATTATCACATCTGGATGCAGACTTCCCAGCCGTCATCCTTTTTGCGGCTTAAGACAAATTCTGCGTAGTTGTTTAGTAGCGCCAGGTTCAGCTCGTCCAGATACGGCTCCTCCAGAGGGTCGGAGTCGATTCCGCGGAAGCCGATCATCATCGTGTGGCGGCTGCTTGTTTCGCTGCACAGAAGCCGGAGCGAAGCGCCTGCTGCGGGCGCCTCGGGGTGCTTCAAAACCGGGTACAGCAGTTCGTCGCACAGCACGGGCAGGAGCTTTTCCTGCTTTCTTTCGTGCTCGTAGCGGCGCAGGAACGCGCGTAGCTCGCTCGCGAGGGCATAGAGGTCCAGTGTTTCGGGCGAGAGATCCTGCTCGAACATGCGGGAGCGGTACAAAAAGCGCTGTGTCTGCAGTTTCGTCGGATGGTCGAAGAGCTGCTCGGGCGTGCCCTCCTCGCAGATGCCCTTGTCCGCGAGAAATACTACGCGGGTGGCGATCCGTCTGGCAAATTGCAGATCGTGCGTCACGATCACGCCGGTGATGCCGTCCTCCGAAAGGGAGCGGATGACGGACTCCACCTCGTCCACCATCGTCGGGTCGAGCGCGCTGGTCGGCTCGTCGAAGAGGATGATCTCGGGGTGCATCGCGAGCGTTCTTGCGCTGGCGACACGCTGCTTCTGGCCGCCGGAGAGGTCTGCGGGATTGGTATTTTCCCGGCCCGCCATGCCGACGCGGGCGAGAAGCTGCTTTGCCTCCGCGACCGCGTCCTCGCGGCTTCGACCGGCCACCTTCATCGGTGCGAGTATGATGTTTTCCAGCACGCTTAAGTGCGAGAAGAGATTAAAATGCTGATAGACCATGCCCATTTTCCGACGGACTGCGTTGATGTCGGTGCCGGGCGAGAGGATGTTGACGCCGTCGATCACGACCTCGCCGGAGTCGGGCTCGACGAGGCGGTTGATGCAGCGAAGAAGCGTGCTCTTGCCGCCGCCGCTGCCGCCGATGATGACGACGGTCTCGCCCTTTTGAATCTCAAGGTTGACATTTTCCCAGACGGTGTTTCCGTCGAAGCGTTTCGTGAGATTGCGGATGCTGATCATGCGACTTCACCTCCCTTGCGGCTCGGCGCGGCAATGCGCCGGATGAGGCGTTTGACGACAAAGCCGATCACGAAGTACACGATGGCGATCGTGAAGAGGCCGATAAATGCATCCATGGTCCGGCTCGAGACGATCTCCGAGGCGCGCGTTAAGTCGACGACCGCGAGGTAGCCGACGATGGACGTCTCCTCGAGTGTGTCCACGAACTGGCTCTGGTACAGGGGAAGCGCGGCCTGCGCGGTCTGCGGCAGGACGACGTAGCGAAACGCCTGCCAGCGCGTCATGCCGAGCGTTCTCGCGGCCTCCGCCTCGCCCGCGGCGATCGTGTCGAGCGCGGAGTCGAAGATTTCCGAGAGGTAGGTCGCGGCTTTGAGCGTAAGGCCGAGGATCACGATGCACAAAACCGGCAGCGAGCTTCTTCCGAAGACGACGTACACCAGGATCATCAGTAAAACCATCGTCGGAAGCTCCATGAAAAATGTCCTGATCACGCCCGCGACCTTGCGGACTGCGGGGCGCCTGGAGCGGAGCGCGGCGCACAGCGCGATGCCGAGGACCGTGCCGAGGATGAAACTGGCGAACGTAAGCAAAAGGGTGGTCCCGAGACCGCTCAGAAAGAAGCGGTAGTGGTCATCCTTTACGAAGGTCAGGTATAGTTTGTGAAGAAGTGCCTTCATGGGCGGTCCTCCGTGTCAGTCTTCAATCAATTCGATGTCGGCCTGCGTCTTCTCGATGAAGTAGAGCGGCACCTCGTAGAGCGAGTCGCTCTTGCACAGGTAGGAGCTTAAGGAGTCGGCGTCCCGCAGGTCGCTCAAAAATCCTGCGGCGATATCGTAGATGCCTCCCTGAAGCCCGTAGATCATATCGTCGTAGCCGGAGATGACGAACTCCAGCTTGTAATTCTTCTCGTTTGCGAAGAGCTTGAGAGCCTCCAGGTCGTACCCGGACGGCGTGCGTCCGTCGGCCTCGGCGAAGGAGCGCGGAAAGCCCGCGGCATCCACGGCTACGCGCAGCGCCCGGCCGGTTCCCGTGAGCTCGATGTCCGCCCCGTTGTAGTGCTCACCGTCGAAGGCGGCAAGGCGGGCCTGGAAGTCGCGAAACGCATCGGACTGCCGGTACCGCGCGAGGAATTCGTTAAATTCATCCCGCAGCTCCGACACTTCGCTTCGGAAATACACGGTGTACCCCGACGTCGCAAATGCGGGCGTCACCGCGCGAAGCCCTTTGTGCGAAGATGCGGTAAACTTCCAAAGAAGCTCATCTAAGGCCATCGCGTCCACCTTGTCGTATTGAAGCGCCAGCAAAATGTTGGCGAGCTCGTCGTACCGAACAAGCGTGAGGTCCCCGCGGCCCGTCAGGGCGTAGTCCGTGTCGCAGGCGATGCCGACACCGACGCGTCGGCCGTCAAGATCGCTTATGTCCGCAATCGGGTCGGATCTCCAGCTCGCGCCGCAGCCGCCGAGCACGGCCGGCAGCAGCAACAAAAGCGCCGCGAGGAGGCATTTGATTGTGCGTATTCGTCGTCTCATGCACATCTCACTTCGTAAAATTCTTTCGTATCGTCAAAACGTTCTCGTCGTTTTCTCGTTTGTAGCTCACGTCATCCATGCTCTTTTTGACCATGAAGATCCCTAAGCCCCCAATCTCGCGCTCGTCCGCGGAGAGTGTCACATCCGGGTCGGGCTTTGCGAGCGGGTCGAAAGCGGCGCCTCTGTCACGGAACTCGATCACCGCCGCGGAGTCCTCCTCGCGCACGCGGATCGTGACCTCGCCGGGCTCGCCCTCGTAAGCGTAGCTTGCGATGTTTGTAAAGATTTCCTCGACGGCGACGTCGATCTGTGCCGTCGTCTTCTCCGGGCAGCCGAAGCTCTCAAGCGAGCGGTTCACAAAGCCGGTCACGGCAGGAAGCTCGTCCGCTTTCGCTGTGACGGTGAGGGCATCGCCGATGACGCTGGCGCCGGTGGTTTCCTGCGGAGCATTCGCGGCAGGAGCGTTGCCCGCGTAGTAGAGACAGAGCATCGTGATATCGTCAAACTGCGGAGCGTCGCCGGTGAAGGCGTCGATGGCCTCCTTCACGGTTCCGCAGACGGCGCGGACCGCGGCCTCGCCGGAGCCGAAGCGCTTTGACAGTGCCTTTTGGAGACGGTCGTTTCCGAACAGTTCCTCATTTTCATTGGCAGCCTCCGTCACACCGTCGGTGTAGAGGAAGAGAAGGTCGCCCGGGCGAAGCTGCAGGGTTTGCTCGCGGTACGGAACGCCCTCCATGGCGGCGAGCGTCAGGTTCGCTTTCTGCCGGATGAAGGTCGCCTCTCCGTCTCGGATCAGAACCGGCGGATTGTGGCCGGCGTTGACGAAGCGGACGAGGCCGGTATCGGTCTCAAGGAAGCCCATCCACGCGGTGACGAACATCTCGGCGTCGTTGCCTTCGCACAGCTTTTCGTTTGCATTTTCCGCGATTTCCGCGGGGGAGTCACCGCGTTCCGCGTAGTCGCGAAGCACGGTCTTGCCGGTCATCATGAACATGGCGGCGGGGATTCCCTTGCCGGAAACGTCCGCGACGAGGAAGGCAAGGCGGTTCTCGTCGAGGAGATAGAAGTCATAGAAGTCACCGCCGACCTCCTTCGCGGCGTCCATGGTCGCGTAGAGGCTTAGGTCGGTGCGGTCGGGATAGGGCGGGAAGACGGACGGCAGCGCGGACTGCTGGATGCTCTTCGCAAGCGCGAGCTCGCGGTCGATGCGCGCTTCGGCCGCCGAAATGTACTGCTTCAAGGTGCCGACGGTTGCGTTGATGTCGTCGGAGAGCGAGGCGAACTCCGTGTTGGAGCGCACGTCGACCTTCTCCTCGAGGTCGCCGTCGGTGATCTTGGACAGCGAGGTGTTGACGCGGTTTAAGTTGTTGACAACCAGCTTGCGGACTAAAAGGAAGATCACGCCGAACAGCGTCAGGAAGACAAGTACCTCCAAAACGGCGGTGAGGCCGACGGAAGTGTCGCGCTGAAGGAGGATCTCATTTTCCGGGAGGACGGCGATGATGTAGTACCCTTCGGAAAATACATACATGCACGAGCTATCCTCGCCGTAGACGGTCGCGGTGAACACGTCGCCCTCGGGCATGGTGTCGCGGTCGATCCAGATTCCGGTCGCGACGAGGTTGGCACCCTCGTTTTCGCGGCGGTCGCTGACGATGCGCCAGTTCTCGTCCGCGATGATGATGCAGCCGTTCTCGCCGACGTGGCGGTTTCTCGTGACGCCCACAATCTGGTGGTCGATGTCGCGCTGGAAGCGCTCCGCGTCGTACGCAACCTCGACAAATCCTCCGCCCGCAAGGCACACGCCTGCGTACTTGCGAAGCAGCGTCGGGTCGTAGGACGTCGGCTGGTAGCTCTGCACATGCTCGCGCTCGGTGCCGGCGAGAAGCCCCAGAAACTCCGAGGACTGCTTGCCGGAGCGCATGTCGTAGTTAAGAAAGTCGGGATGGGTGGTCGATGTGATGATGCCGTTTGCATCAATGATGTTGATCTCCGCGATGTCGTGGTGCGCCATCAGCGTCAGAAGCCCCGACTCGTCGGTCGGCGCGCCGAGATCGATCTCGGCGGCGATGTCGCGCGTAAGCGCCAAAAGGTTGGCGTCCGAGGCGTCGATGACGTCCTGCCGCACGTCCGCGATGTTTAAGCGCAGCAGATTGTGCGCGCTCTTTTCGGACAGGCGCGTCTGAAGGGTCCACGAAAAGACCATGGACACGGCAAATGCCACCCCCACGATCAACAGAAGCCATTTTAAGAATGTGCCGGATATGGTTTTCTTCGTCTGCATGCCGGGCTCCTTGCGGAATGAGAAGCATTTTCCGCGGAAAATGCGTGTGCCTTGGTTACTCGATCGTCAGAATGCTCGAAAAGCCCGTGATCTCAAAGATCTCCATAATCTCGGGCTTGACGTTTCGGAGGACCATCGTGCCTTTTTTGTTCATCGCCTTCTGGGCGGAGAGCAGGACGCGAAGGCCCGCGGAGGAGATGTACGTAAGGTTCGCGAGGTCGAAGACGAGGTCGGTCACGCTGTTCATGTCCGCGCGCAGTTCGCTCTCGAGCTGCGGCGAGGTGATGGTGTCGAGGCGCCCCTCCGGCGCGACGGTCAGGGCGCTGCCCTGCAGAGTCTTTTGAATCGTCATGGTGTGCTCCTTTGCGTGCGGGATTGCGAAGCAGAATTTTCAAAAAAGGCTGTCGCCACAGCGAATTCGTAAAACGCAGATGGGACAGCCCTTGTTGTATCGTAGTCGGTTGTTACGGCGTCAGTCTCGACGGTCCGCGGAAGAGGAACATCGCTTCCTTGATCGGAAGACCGAGAAGAAGCATCGTGAGGCGGTCAACGCCGATGCCGAAACCGCCGTGCGGCGGGCAGCCGTACTTGAAGAACTCAAGGTAGAACGCAACGTCCTTGCCGAGGCCCTTCTCCTCCGCCTGCTTCTTCAGCACTTCGTAGCGGTGCTCGCGCTGTGCGCCGGTCGTGATCTCGACGCCGCGCCAGATGAGGTCGTAACCCTGCGGAACGCCGTTCTCGTCGCGCATGTGGTAGAAGGCACGCTTCTCGGCGCTGTAGTCGGTGATGAACAAGAACTCATGGTTGTAATGCTTCTTGACCCAGTCGTAGCTGAGGTGCTCGGCCTCGGTCGTGAGGTCGCCCTTCTCCTCCTCGGGCACGGTGTAGCCGTACTCTTTCTCGAGCGCGTCGTACAGGTCGGCGAGCTTCACGCGAGGGAACGGGGTCGTCGGAACGATGATCTCAGCGTCGAAGTCCTCCGTGGAAAATGTCTCCCTGATCTTGTCGCCGTACTGCTCCTTCACCTTGCGAAGGGCGTTCGTGAGGAGCTCCTCCTCAAACTTCATGACATCCTCGAAGGAGTCGATGTAGCTGAACTCGATATCGAAGCAGGTGAACTCGGTCGCGTGCTTGCTCGTGAAGGACTTCTCGGCACGGAACACCGGACCTACCTCAAAGTAGCGCTCGAAGCCGCTCGCCATCGCCATCTGCTTGTAGAACTGCGGGCTCTGTGCGAGGTAAGCGTTCGGCAGGTTGTAACTCGGAAAATAATCAAGTCTGAAGACGTCGGCGCCGGACTCGGATGCCGCACCGATCAGCTTCGGGGTGTGAACCTCGATGAAATCGCGGTCCAGAGCGAAGTCGCGAAGCGCGCGGACCAGAGCGGTCTGCGCCTTGAACATCAGCTGGTTGGCGTCCGTGCGAAGGTCGATCCAGCGGTAGTCGATGCGCTGGTCGATCGAGGACTTCTCAACCGCGGCCTTCTTCTTCGTCGCGGGGATGTACTCTCTCGCGATCGGCAGCGGCGCCGCCACGGAATCTACGGTGATGGACGTCGGGATGATCTCGATGCCGTTCAACTTGACAAATTCACTCAGCTTGACGATACCGGTCACGGAAACGACGGTGTCCTGCGTAATCTGCGCAAGCGTGTCCGCCCACTCGGGGTGAAGCTCCTTCTCAATCGTTACCTGAACCTTGCCGGTGATGTCCTTCATGACGAGGAAGGCCATGGATTTGCCGTCGCGGAAGTTCTCCGTGAAGCCGCGCACGAGCACTTCCTGCTCGGCTTTCGAAGCCACGTCGCGGATGTATGTTCTTTCCATAAATCGATACTCCTTTTCGATCGTTTGTTTCTCTTGTTTTGCCGCTCGTGCGCACTTACGCGTGCGCGCGCACAAACACTTGTCCATCATTGTATACCAACGGCGCGGTTTCGTCAATGATTGCAATTGCATTGGGGGGCATTTTTCGATATAATCGAAGAGGAAACGCGCCCGTGGAAGGGCGCGGCAGGCAGACGGAGCGCGGCCGGGGGGACCGCGGCTTTTCGAAAGGAGAGGGAGATGGCAGATTCACGCAGGAGTTGGTTGTATTCCCTCGCACGGCCGGCGGCGGTTTTGATCGCGGCGGCGGTGCTTTTGTTGCTGTGCCTTCACGCGGCCCGCGCGGAGGCCGACACCGATTACTTTTTTGACGGCGAAGGCACGTATTACATCATCAACGAGCAAAGCGGCATCAGCCTTGCGTGCCGCAGCGGGTCCGACACGGTCACGGCGGTGTCGGGGCGCCTGAGCGAGCAGACGATGTGCACTCGATTTTTCGTCCGTCCGTGCGGGACGGGCTTTTACGTGATCATGCCCGACATCGACGCGGAGCGGTACGTAAGCGTCTACGATTACGGCAACAGCCTGCGGCTGATCAAGCCGCTCGGGGAAATCCCCGTTGAGGCCAAATGGCGCGTCCTCCCGACGGAGAGCGGCTTGCAGTTCGTAAATGTCTCAACGGGCGAGTATCTCGCGGCGTTCGGTCTCTCGGTGAAGATGAAGATGTCCTCGGAGCTCACCACCACGGATTCGGAAAATTCGGTTTTGTGGACGGTCGTGAAGACGGCCGCGTACGGGACCGGCGAGGGCGCGGCAATCCGCGAGCTGAACGTGGCGGAGCGCTCTGTGGAGCGGCAGCTGACGAAGTCGGGCAAGGCGTCTTTGTGCGAGATGTTTGGCTTCTCGTGGGGACCGCTTGCGAGGGCGGAGGATTTTACGATCACAACCGACCGGCCGGAGGTGTTTGCCGTCAACAAGATCGGCACGATCTCGGTGCGCCAGACGGGCGAAGGGACGGTGACCGCAAGGCATCGCATCACCGGGCAGGTTTTGACGGCGCGCATCACGGTGTGCAACACGGGAATCATTCTCGTTCCGGGCTACATGGGCTCGGAGCTTGTGAATAAAAAGGGCGAGAAGATCTGGAGCGAGTCACTTCTTTCGGAGCTGACGGACAGCCTGTCGCTGTCGGCGCTCTCTCGGTTTAACTCGCTGTCATCGCCGTCGTCCGGCGACGGGGTGAGCGCGGTGAACAACTTCTTCGGCGCGCTTGACATGTACAAGGATTTGTATCGGGCGCTGCTTCGGACATTCGGAAAGGATGCGGCGGTTGAATTTTACGCGTATGACTGGCGACGCTCCTCAGAGGACACCGGCAAGGCGCTCGCGCGCTATATCAGCAGTCAGGGGTATGACCAGGTCATTCTCGTCGGGCACAGCTTCGGCGGCCTCGTGTGCGCACAGGCGCTCGCTGCGGACGAGACTCTCGCGGAGCGCGTTGTGCTGGCTTGCATGGTCAGCGTGCCCGTGAACGGCTCGGCGTCGATCGCCGAGGCATGGGCGAACGACCGCTTTGGCAATGTACTCGGGCTCGGCTCGTTCAGCTCTACGGAAAATGCAGTCATCCGGCGCATCGTCGGCACCCTGCCTTCCCTCTACGAGATGCTTCCGTCCGCGTACGGCGTCGAGACGCTTCGCACGGTGGAGGGCTGCTCGTCCTACGAGTCGTTCCTCGCAGCCTGCAAGGATGCGTGCGGCTCCTTTGACATCTCGCTTGCGCGCGCGGCGGGCAATGCGACGAAGAAGATTTATAAAGACGGCGTGTGCGTTCTGGACACCGTGCCGACCGTGTGGTACGGCGGCAGCGGCAAGGAGACTGTGGAATCGGCAAAACTCTCCGGCGGAAAGCTTGCATTTTCCTTCGGAAACGAAGGTGACGGCGTGGTCTCCTTAGCGGAGTCGGTGGCCGGCACCGCGGCAAAAAAAGAAGATGCCATTGCGGTGAGCGAATGGCATCTCTGGATTGCGGACGAAGCCGGAATCATCACGGACATCACGGCGCGCATCATGCGCTGCCTGTCCGGGGAATAGCGGGGATTTGCTGCGTCAGCGCTTCTCCCAGTTTTCGTAGGCGAGCATGTGGGCGAGCTTGCAGATCGTTTTGGACTGGCTTAAGTAGATGTCGACGTACTGCAGCTTTTGGTTGATCGTGTAGGAATCAAGCTCGCGGTTCGTAGGAACCTCGCCTTTTTTGTAGTAGCGGCCGAAGAAATACAGATCACTTCCGCATCCGATTGCATCGAAGGCCTCGACGGTCAGGCGGTGGGTCGCCTTGTGGTGTTGATGACCGTATTCACCGTCGGCGTTGTGCGTGACGACCATGTTCCAGTCCTTGTAGGAGAGGATGGTCTTGATGTCCTCCCGGATGTCGTCCTCCCAGTAGCTCCAGTCGCTCCTGCGGCGGGCGATCTTGTCGGGGTAGCCGAGAATCATGCCCTTGTTTCCGAGAGCGGCCGTCATCTCGGCAAATTCCGCCGAGCGGACCTTGTTGTCCTTGTTTGTGAGCACGACGACGAACCAGTCGCCGGAGAGAAGGTGCGCACCGCCCCAGAGATAATCATCGTCGGGGTGCGCCACGATCATCAGATTGTAGCAATGCTCGAGATCAATCTCGTCGAGCTGCTCCGTCGTCACCTTCGGAATCCGGAGGTACGGCTTGTTGCACACATAGACCAGTGCGAAAAATGCTGCGGCCGCCGCGAGGACCGCGATGATTGCGATTCGAACCGCACGCGGCAGCTTTCCCAATAACTTGCGTAACATAGTTCCTTCCCGCCGTCGGGCCACACTCCCGCGGCTTTGCACATAAAACCCGGCCGCAGACGCGGCGGATTTCGTATTTTTCCAATCCTCAGTATAGCACAGACGGGGGAGTTTGTCTGTAAGAAAAGATACTTTTCGATACAATTCTATGAAACACGGGGGAGAGATCATGGAGGAGGATATCAAAACTCAGAGCCGGAGCGACCTTGGGTTCCTTGCGGCGATCACCGCGATTTTGCTGGTTGCGATCGCGATTCTGATCGGAACGGGGAACCGCTACGGATCCGCGGTGGACTGGGCGAGCCAGCACAGCGTGTTGCCGGATGTGTTCCGGCAGCATTTTTATCAGACGGGCGAGCTGATGCCCGATTTTCTGCCGGAGATCGGCGCGGGGCAGAACGCGTTTAACTTCGCGTACTATGGGATGATGAACCCCGTCATTCTGCCGAGCTACCTCCTGCCGTGGGTGTCCATGGTAACATACGTGGAGGTCGTCTCCGTTCTTCTCTTGATTTCGTCGGTGTGGCTGTTCCACGCGTGGCTTCGCGGCATCAAGCGCCACGGGAGTGAGCTCGGGACAAGCCTTTCGGACACCGCCATCCGTTTTGCGACCGCATTGTTCGCGTTCGCGACGCCTCTTTTGTACCACTCGCACAAGCAGGTGGTATACGTGGCATACATTCCGTTTCTCCTGCTTGGTCTGATGGGCGTCGACCGGTACTTTTTAAAGCGCCGCGGCGACCTTCTCGCGTGCATGGTCACGCTTTTGTTCCTCACCAGCTATCTTCACGCGGTGCCGTCGGTTGTGGTTCTCACAATCTACGGTGTGTACCGCTGGTGGACGCTCGCTTCCCCGGAAAATGCGTCAGCCGTACGCGTTCATCGTTTTCTCCCCACAGCCATCCGTTTTGCACTTCACATCTGCGCGGGAATCGCGGCGGCAGGCGCTTTGCTTGTGCCGACGCTTCTGGCGGTTATGGCGGGGCGCTCTCCGAACGTTGAGGGTGAGGAGAGTCTGATTTCTCTGCTGCTTCCGGAGTTTCCCATGCACGAGGCGCTCTACGCGGGCTACGGCCTCGGCATGACGGCGATCGTGTTGTACGCGGCGCTGTCTTTACTGTTCCGAAGTTCTAAGGAGGAGAAACCGAGACGCGAGAAGAAGGAAAAGCCTGCAGCCTCTGTGATTCCGAAGGGGGACTTCGAGGAGGAGATGCGCCTTTTGGAAAGCTATGCGGAAGACGGAAAGCTTCCGGAGGATTTTGAGCTTCCGCTTGACGAGAACAAGACCGTGGTGGAAGAGAAAACGGTTGCATTTATCGGGGACAAGGAAGTTCCCGCGGAGGAGCTTTTGGAGGAAGAGGAGCCCGAGGAGAATCTTCCGCCCGCGGTTACGGCGCCGGAGCGTTTTTTGGCGGGAAGCTTACTTTTAGTATGCGTCTGGCCGTTTGCGAGATACATCCTGAACGGCTTTTTGTACTCGCGGGAGAAGGCGTTGATCCCGTTCATCCCTCTCGCGGCACTGCTGATCGCCATGTGGTTTACGAAGGAGTTCCGCGGGAAGCGGGACGCGAAGCTTCAGTGGCTCGGGCGCAGTTTCCCGGCAAATGAGACAGGCGGCATCGTCTGGATTACGTTCGCTCTGGCAGTTGCATGGGCATTTTTCTCGGGATATTATGAGGAGACATTTCTGTTTACGGCGGACTGGATTTTGCTTCCGGTTTTGATCGTTTTGGCGCACCGCAAAAACACGCGGATTCTCACGGTGTTCACCGCGGCGTTCGCTCTGGTGGTGACAGTGTATTACTCGACGGGTGATACGCTTCTTACGAGGAAGGAGGCGTCGAAGCTTCACTCCGAGGCCAAGGCGGAGCTGTTTGCGCAGGCCTACGACGCGGACGGCGAGATCGCGCGGACCTATCGGAGCAATGACCTAAGCGCTTCGAAGCTTGCGGCAAATGCCGTCTACGACAGCCGCTACCGCACGACAGGTTTTTACTCCTCGGTGTACAACCGGGATTATCTCGAAATGGTGTACGGCTATCTGAAGCTGGCCAATCCGACGGTCAACGACATTTCGCTGTCGCCGCAGAGCGACTGGACGTTCCAGACGCTCATGGGCGTTCGCTACATCCTGACGGACCGCACCGAGATTGACGTCTGGAACAATGAGAAGGTCGAGCTGCCCTCGGGCTACGTGCCGGTGGCGTCGAAGGGCGACTTCACGGTGGCGCGAAGCGAGGATGCTTACGCCATGGCGTTTCTGCCCGACGCGAAGATGAGCTTCGAGCAATACCTTTCCCTGACGCCGGTGCAGAGGCGCATCGCGCTGCTTCGGTACGCGGTGGTGCAGGAGGATTTGCCGGAGGTTTCGCTTGCCGATGACGGTGTCGAACCCGAACTGATGAAATCGGATCTTCGCTTTGATGTTTCGGGGGGCTCGGAGGACCTTCTGATGTTCCCGACGCTGAAGGGCAAGACATGGCAGGTCTATCTCGGCGGGGACATGAGCGACTACCTGTGGTTTGTGGAGACGAGACTTCTGCAGATGCGGGAGCACCGCACGGAGGCGATCGTGCAGAACATCGCGAACACGCTCTCCGGCACGAACAATGCCCGCCCGAACGGCAATTACAACTTCCTCTTTGCGGTTTCGTCGGCAAATGATTCCTTCCTTTTGGTCGAGCTTCCGAACCAGGGGGATGTGTGGTACGAGCCGTTCTCCGTCTCGCGGGTACCGATGGAGTCGCTTCGTGCGCTTCGCAAGCACGTGACGATGGCGACAGACATCCGCGTCGATGCGGACGGAACGCTGTCGGGCCGGATCTCGGCGAAGGAAGCCGGCACCATGATCATCACGTATCCTTGGGCGGACGGCTTTACGGTCACCGTCGACGGTCAGCGGGTTTCCGCGTTCATTGCGGACGGCGGGCTGATCGGCTGCGACGTTCCTGCGGGGGAGCATGAATTTTGCGTGACGTTCCGCGCGACGGGACACCGCTTCGGCAACGTCGTCAGTATCCTGGGCCTGCTGGCGCTTGCGGGAATCGTGATCGTGCCGGCGGTGTGGAGAAGGAGAGAGGTTCCGCGCGAGTGAGGCAGGGAGCATTTTCCGGGGATTGCGGTCGGACAATGAAACAGTGAAGACAATGAAACAGCCGCCCGGCGAACCGTGCGGCTGTTTCTTGAAAGGAAAAGTTTTATGAAAGTTAGGTACTGTTCTTACTCAACGTCGATCGGTGCGCCGACAGCGTTCTTTGCAACGCTTGCAACGCCGTTCTCGCAGCTGGACTTCTTCTTGTAGCCCTCGCTGACAGCAACGATCTGGCCGTTCGTAGCCTTCAGGCGGAAACGGAACTCGCCGCTCTTGTCGGTGTAGATCTCGAACTTCGGATTCTTAACAACGGCATACCCTTCAACCGTCTGATCCTCGATCCCGGCAACGGGAGCGTTCTTGACCACGCTTGCAATACCCTTCTTGCAGTTGGTCAGCGTCGTGTAAACCTCACTTGTGGCGATAACTTCACCGTTCGTTGCCTTCAGGTCGAACTTAACGCCCGTCTTTGTCTTCTTGATAACAAACTTTCCCATGGGTGATACCTCCTTTGATTTCGAAAGAGACCGTCGTCTCCTTCGTATGAATATTCACAGGTTCATTGTACCATCGCGGCGCCATATTTTCAAGACAAAATCATGGGGAAGGGGAAATCGTTGAAAAATGTTTTCGGACGCGGTATACTTTAGAAAGCGATGGCAAAACCATCGTTTCCTTCGGTGGACATTTTTGGCAAAGGAACATGGGAAATCATGAGTGTATGTGGGAACAATCGATTTGTCGGAAAATGCGGGCGCTGTCTCATTTGCCTGCTTCTTCTGCTGTGCGTGACGGCTTTTGCGGCCGGATGCAGGAAGAAACCGGACGATCCGAAGCAGGGTGAATTTTTCATGACGGTGACGCCCGAGGGCGTTAATTTTCAAAGAGGCGATGCGGTTTTCGGAAAGCTTGTGTTCGGGGACATCGAGTCCCTTGCGCTGGGGGAACTGAGCGGCGAGGTGCGCCTGACGATCGGCGATGAGACGTGGCTTCGGTTCTGGCAGGAGGATGACAAGGGCACGACCCGCGTGTATCTGACGACGCCGCAGGGCACGAGTATGGTGAATTCGTGGCCGGCCGACAGCGGAAGGCGCTCGCGCCTGACGGTCAAGGGCCTCGAGGAGTACGATGAGGACGGGCATCTGAAGAACGGTTTCAGCATGTGGCTCGACCAGCCGCAGTCGGACAGCACGATGAGCAACGTTTTGTTCGGAGTCAACAACGACGGCGTGCTGACGCTGAACATTTACTCCGACATTCTCTCCGAGGGGGAGATCAATCGCACGATTCAGAATTATACGTATACTCTGCAGGACACCAACTGGGATACGGACCACTGCGCGGAGGTGGTCAGCCGCCGGGTTGCGCCTAACGCAGAAGTGAACAACCCGCGCTACGGAACCTACTCCGTGGGCGTTTCCAGAAGCAACGGCGAGGAGTTCGAGCAGATGCTGTATTCGCGCGTCGGCCTCGAGGACGAGGGCGTTCGCTACCGCGTGACCTGCGATTCAAATTCCCGGCGGACCGCCGCGCTGCAGGTGACCGAGGACGCGTACGGCAAGATCACCGTCGACGAGTCAAACTTCCCGGACGGCGCTCCGTTTACACTTCTTGCGGACGGCACCGTGAAGGCGAACGACGGCACCGGACTCTTGTCCGGCATGAACGCTCCGGTTGTCTTCCGCTACAACGGCACGACCGAGAACCCCGACAGCGACAAGGTCATAGCCCGTTCGTCGGCAGGTACTTTTTCGGCGGAGCTTGTCAGCATCGATGAGGTGTATCACGGCACCTCCTACAGCGCTTTGCTGGTTCGCAACCCCGCATACCGCAAGCATACGATCGTGCGGTTCACCGATCCCGGCAGCGAGACGACCGTGGATGTTCCCGTGCTTGTCGGCGACTGGCTTCCGGCGGAGGAGAACGGTGCTTCGGCTGTCGCTTCCGCAGTGCGACTTGTGCTGCGTCCGACCGGAGGCGAGGGCTGGGAGCTGTACGCATTTTCCGCCGATCCGGCCAACCCCTCCTACGTCGAGGGCGAGGTGACGGTCGACGATTACAAAAAGGGCACCCTGCTCGGCGAAATCACGCTCGGCATGACCGTGGACGACGCCGGCAATCATCGCTACACGGGCGACGTGTCCGTCGCGCTCGCGGACGGGAAGCAACTTTCGCTCCGCCACAAGGTTTCCAGCGGCAAATGCACCGTGACGGCTGATTACGAGGGCAACACCCTGACGGTTGCGGAGTTCGACGTTGCCGAGGAACAGACCGGTGATCCGACGGGCGATGACGCGGGCGACGATGCGAAGAATGATGATGCGAAGAAAGATTCCGCAAATGGTGATTCCGCGGAAAATGATACCGAAACGAAGGATTCTGCGGAGGATGACACCGCGACAGACACGGCGCTTTCGGGCTCCCGCTACGTGGAGCTTCCGGATTACTCGAGCGCAGTCCTCGTGCGCAAGGTATTCTTCGTGACGACTACGCAGGACAGCAGTATTCTTGCGATGTTTATGATCACCAACGACGGCGAGCTTTTGGTTCGCCTGGCGAAGGACGGCAAATGGAACGAAGGTTCCGTCGTCTATGAGTGCGGCTACCGCTTCCGCCTGACGGCGGGTGGCATCGCGACCGACGTGACGATGGCAAAGACCGAGATGTCGCAAACCGGAAGCCACGCCGGCACCGGTTCGGAGACCGTGCTTTCCTCCGGCGCGATCGTCGCCACGGAGAGCGGTGACCTTGAGCTTTCGCTGGGTGAGAAGCAGTACGCGTTTGCGGCATACGGCGACGCAGAGGCGAAGGCAGAAGCGAGACCGGAGATCACGGTAAAGACACAATACAGTACGAAGGGCTTTGCGCTCGAGGAGGCAGTGCTGACCAATGCATCGGGCGCGCCCGTGCTTTCCGTGAAGATGTCCGGCGGGGAGCTTTTGCTGGACGGCGTGAGCATCGATAACATTACGGTTTCGGATCCCGAGCCCGGCAGAGAAGAGTCGGCAAACACCGAATTCGCGCCCGGCGAGGCATGGAAGACGGTGGAGACGGAGCATTTTACGTGCAGCGTCTACATCTGCTTCAACCGCCGCAAGGCCGAGACGACACTGGACGGCACCATTGTGACGCCGGCGAAGACGCGCCGGATTGCATGGCTTACGGTGACGGACCGCGAGAGCGGAAACCGCTGGCTGGTGCCGCTCGGACAGGGCGAGTGGATGAATTCGGCGAAGTGATCGATGCGGTTTGATTCGGTCGGAGGAGTGAGACGATGCGATGCGTGATTTTGATGAATGATATCGGCGATGTGCCCGGAATGCAGTGCGTACACGGGCTCTCCGTGTATACGGAGACGGCGCATCACCGCCTTTTAGTGGACGCCGGCCAGGACGATCGCACGTGGGAAAATGCAGCCGCACTGGGCATCGACCTGTCCTCGGTTGACACGCTGATCGTAAGCCACGGGCACTACGATCACTCCGGCGGTGTGATGAGCTTCGCGCAGAAGAATCCGCAGGCCGCAATCTATTTGAACGAACTTGCGGGCCGCGATTACTGGAACATGCGCGGCGAGGCGCACTACATCGGAATTGACAAGGCTATTCTCGCGCTTCCTCAGACGCGGCTTCTGCCAGGGGATATTGTGACCGAGCTTGACCCGGAGATTTGTATATTCGGGGGCGTGACCGGCAGACGGCTCTGGCCCGAGGGCAACCGGATTCTGACCCGGCGCACCGAAGACGGTTTCGTGCAGGATACGTTTGACCACGAGCAGTACGTCGTGGTTCGCGACGCCGGCCGCAGCGTGCTGATCGGCGGCTGTGCGCACAACGGAATGCTGAATATTCTGGACCGCTATCATGAGCTCTTCGGCGATTACCCGAACGCCGTGGTGAGCGGCTTCCATATGATGAAAAACGAGCCCTACAACGAGGTCGAGATCGCGACCATCCGCGAGACAGCGGAGGAACTGCGGAAGCTGCCGGTTCTTTATTTCACCGGCCACTGCACGAGCCTTCCGGCCTACGATATTATGAAGCCGGTCCTCGGCGAACAGCTGGTGTATTTCGGAAGCGGGGAGGAGATTCTTGCCCGGGCGGACTTGACATGACAGGGTGATTCCTGTACAATAAAAGCAACAAATGGTGTCGCCGAAGCGGCGACCTCTGCATAAGTCAGAAGTGACCGGGTTCCTGGGAGTGGATAGGCGGTCACTTCTTTTTATGTCTGCGATTTCTGTCGCTTCCATTCGCATTCCAGCCAAGAATAGGGGGCGCGATTCTCCGGATAGAGCAGGGGTTTTTCGAGCTTTTCGAAAGTTGTTGTCACATTCCACAAAATGCATGGATGCTTTTTGTGCGGAGTGCGGAAAATGAGGCTTTTTCGGGGCATTTTTCGAAGAAACGGGCGCAAAACTTTCACAAAAGAATTAGCACTCGACGCTTGACAGTGCTAACAGAGTGTGATATAACTGTTAGCGGCGTCAGAAATGACAAATTCAGAATGGAAAGAGGGCTTTACCATGAAATTAGTACCTTTGAGCGATCGCGTTGTTTTGAAGCAGAAGGCTGCGGAGGAGACTACGAAATCCGGTATTATCCTTACTACCGCTTCGCAGGAGAAGCCTCAGGAAGCCATCGTTGTGGCTGTGGGCCCCGGCGGAATGGTTGACGGCAAGGAAGTTACCATGCAGGTCAAGGAAGGCGATCAGGTTATTTATTCGAAGTATTCCGGAACGAACGTCAAGCTCGGCGAGGAGGAGTACATCGTTGTAAAGCAGAGCGATATCATCGCTTTGGTTGTCGACTGAGTGTATTGACGGCGCGAGCCGGATGAGAGCTGTCCGAGTGACGGCATAATAGCTGCGGAAAAATGCGGCAGGAAAGGAAGTAATTAAGTTATGGCAAAGATGTTGAAATACGATGTTGACGCGAGAAAGGCTCTTGAGAGCGGCGTCAACCAGCTGGCGGACACCGTAAAGGTGACGCTCGGGCCGAAAGGAAGAAACGTTGTTCTTGAGAAGGGCTACGGCGCTCCGTTGATCACCAACGACGGTGTGACGATCGCGAAGGAGATCGAGCTCGAGGACAAATTCGAAAATATGGGCGCTCAGCTCGTTAAGGAAGTTGCGACGAAGACCAACGACGTGGCAGGCGACGGTACCACGACCGCTACGGTTTTGGCGCAGGCAATGATCAACGAGGGTATGAAGAACCTCGCTGCGGGTGCTAACCCGATCGTGCTCCGCAAGGGTATGAAGAAGGCTTCCGAGTGCGCTGTTGAGTCGCTGAAGGGCATGAGCTCCGCGGTTTCCGGCAAGTCGCACATCGCGAAGGTTGCAACGATTTCCTCGGGAAGCGAGGAGGTCGGTGAGCTCGTTGCCGATGCGATGGAGAAGGTTTCCAAGGACGGCGTCATCTCGATCGAAGAGTCGAAGACGATGAAGACCGAGCTTGATGTTGTACAGGGTATGCAGTTCGACCGCGGATACATTTCCGCATACATGGCGACCGACATGGACAAGATGGAGGCTACGCTTACGGATCCGTTCATTCTTCTGACGGACAAGAAGATCGGCAATATCCAGGATATCCTTCCGATTCTCGAGCAGATCGTAAAGACCGGCAAGCAGCTTCTGATCATCGCCGAGGATGTCGAGGGCGAGGCGCTTTCGACGCTGATCCTCAACAAGCTTCGCGGCACGTTCACCGTTGTTGCGGTAAAGGCACCGGGCTACGGCGACAGAAGAAAGGAAATGCTCGCGGACATCGCAACGCTCACGGGCGGCACGGTAGTTTCCGAGGAGGTCGGCCTGACCTTAAAGGACGCTACGCTTGAGATGCTCGGCAGTGCGAAGAGCGTAAAGGTTTTGAAGGAGACCACCACGATCGTGGACGGCGCAGGCGACAAGAAGGCGGTTTCGGACCGCATCGCAATGCTTCGCGCACAGTATGAGAACACCTCTTCTTCGTATGACAAGGAGAAGATTCAGGAGCGTATCGCCAAGCTCGCGGGCGGCGTTGCCGTAATCCGCGTCGGCGCTGCGACCGAGACTGAGATGAAGGAAGCAAAGCTTCGTGTCGAGGATGCTCTGGCAGCTACCAAGGCAGCTGTTGAGGAAGGCATCATCGCAGGCGGCGGCTCCGCTTACCTGCACACGATGAGCAAGGTGAAGGCTCTGGCCGATTCGCTCGAGGGCGATGAGAAGACCGGTGCAAACATCATCCTCAAGGCGCTGCAGGCTCCGCTTCTCACGATTGCGAAAAATGCAGGCTACGAGGGAACCGTCATCGTTGACAAGGTTATGAACATGGCGGACGGCATGGGCTTCGATGCCTACACCGGCGAGTATGTTGACATGGTTGCCAGCGGAATCATCGATCCTGTGAAGGTAACCCGCTGCGCATTGGAAAATGCGACAAGCGTTGCAGCAACTCTCCTCACGACGGAAGCGGTTGTTGCCATCAAGAAGGAGCCCGTTGCAGCGGCAGCTCCCGCGATGCCGGAGTACTAAAATCCGACTGAAAAGTAAAGAAATATCAAAACCGGGTGGCCGATCGGCTGCCCGGTTTTTTGATTAGTGCACAAATCTTTTAGGGTGGATTTGTGCATTTTTTTGTTCGCCAGAAAATGAATTGTGCAAGGTGCACAGAGCAATTTGACCATGAATTTTGCGGCGGTCTGAAAAAGTGACGAAAACATTGCGTAACACGATATCAACGTTGACGGCGGCGGTGGCGGCGACGTATGATGGCGGCACGACGAAAGCGGACCGGCGGAAACGGACCGGTGAATCCGCATCAACGAAACCGGATCGGTGCGAAGGAGGAGCTATGAAGACGATTGCGATTCTCTGCGAGGACAGAACATATCTGGAACGGCTGGTGCCTGCGATGCAGCGCGCCCTGCCGGCGGAATACTCCGTGGAGGGGTATGCTTCCGCGGAGGAGTTCGGTAAGCGGGAGGGAAGTCGTCCGATCAAAGCTGTTTTGTATACGTCCGGAATCGGAACAGCGGAAGAGATTTCATCACTGCGGGAGCGCATGGCGGGCCGTCGCGTTCCGGTGTGGAATCTGACGGAGGATCCGGCCCTTTCGGAGACGGAAGGAATGCTGTTTCGCTATCAGCCGGCGGACCGGATGGTTCCTGTAATCCTAAGGCCGCAGGAGGCGGAGGAGCATGGGAACGCTGTGCCCAAAACGCTTTCGGAATGCCGCTGCTACGGCGTGGTTGCGCTGTCCGGTGAGAACAGCACTGCGTACGCGATGGCGCTTGCAAAGTCGCAGGGAGGTCGGACCGGCACGGTCGTGTTGTGCCTGAGTCCGTGGCCGGAATCGTGCAAGGAGTGGAAACCCGGTGAAAACGATGTCTCGGAGCTTACCTATCTATTGAAGGAGCATGGCGCCGAATGGTATCGCAAGGCAGTCTGCTGCATGCGCGATGCCGGACCGGTGAAGGTCATCGGCGGATACACCAGACTGTCGGATTTTCTGCAGATCACGGAGAAGGATGCGGATGCATTTTTCGAAGGATTGAAAGCGGGCGGTTACGGCTGCCTGGTGGTTGATCTGGCGGGAATACCGTTACCTGTCTGGGCGGAACGGTGCGATGAAATCCACGTGCTCGGTTCCGTGACCGGAGAGCGATTCCGATCGCTTGAGCGGATACTTCGCGAGGAAGGGATGGCGGATCGGCTTCGGAGAGTGGTCTCCGCGGAGGCGGCGGGATGAGACAACGGCGGGAAGAACTGCGGGTTCGGCTCACGGAGTTTGTGCTGGCCGCGATTGACGGCTCGCGCGAACTGAGTGACGATGAACTGCGGGATTTGATTGAACAGAGCATTCGTGCGCATACGAAGGAACTGGCGCTGAGCGTGCAGGAACGCCTGACCGGCAGGCGGGATGTGTTTCATGCGCTTCGCGGGCTCGATGTTTTGCAGGATATGATGGATGATCCGGAGATCACGGAAATCATGGTCAACGGGCCGGATGACATCTTCTACGAAAAAGACGGGGAGCTGTTCCGAAGCGAGGCCAGATTTTCCGGGGAGCAGAAGCTTGCGGACGTGATCCAAAAGATTGCGGCCGGCGTCAACCGTGCGGTCAACGAGGCCAATCCCATCGTGGACGCCAGGTTGCCTGACGGGAGTCGCGTTAACGTCGTTTTACCGCCGGTATCGCTGGTCGGACCGGCCGTGACAATCCGGAAGTTTCCGAAGGAACGCATCACGATGGAGCGGCTGATCGAGCTTGAGTCGATTTCTCCGGAGGCTGCGGCGCAGCTTCAGACGCTGGTGAAGGCAGGGTACAACATCTTCGTCAGTGGCGGAACCGGCTCGGGCAAGACCACGATGTTGAATGCGCTTTCCGATGCCATTCCCGCGGACGAGCGGGTCGTGACGATCGAAGATTCTGCGGAGCTTCAGCTTTCCGGAATACCGAACCTGGTACGGCTTGAAATGCGGAATGCCAATGCGGAGGGAAACCGCGCGATTACAATCCGTGATCTGATCAAAACTTCTTTACGCATGAGGCCCTCGAGAATCGTAGTCGGTGAGGTGCGCGATGCGGCCAGTATCGATATGCTGCAGAGCCTTAACACCGGTCACAACGGAATGAGCACCGGGCATGCGAACTCTCCGGCGGACATGCTCTCGAGAATCGAGACAATGACTTTGCTCGGAGAGGAAATCCCACTGCTGGCGGTAAGAAAGCAGATTGCGGCCGCAATCGAGATCATCATTCAGCTGGGCAGACTGCGCGATAAGACGCGGAAAGTGCTGGAGATTACGGAGATCGTGGCGTGCGTGGACGGTGAGATCGAACTGAATCCGCTGTTTGTGTTCCGTGAGGTCGGCGAGACTGCGGACGGACGTATTCTGGGCGAACTGCGCCCGACCGGGAACCGGCTGAAGCGGCAGGGCAAACTGCAGGCCGCGGGGCTTCGGTTGCCGGAGACCTTGGAGGTCGTATGAAAGAATTGCGGTTTGTGCTCGGTCAGATCGGGATGTGTTTGCTGACAGCGTTTTTGTTTTTCCAAACCTGGAAAAGTCTGGCCTTTTTGGTGCCTGTATTGTTGATTCGATTGTATCGCGAAAGAAATGTTCTCAAGAGTCGGCGAAGCCGTCGACTGGAGGAGCATTTCAGGGACGGGCTTCAGTGTCTTTTGGCATCGCTGGAGGCAGGGGACAGTGTGGAGAACAGCATCGCTCATGCGGCGGAGGATCTGACGAGGATGCTCGGAACACGCGAGCCGATCACGGAGGAGTTTCTTCGGATGACGCGGAAAATGCAGAGCGGAAGCACTGCTGAGGACGTGTTCACAGACTTCGGAGAGCGCAGCGGCGTTGCGGATATCCGGAATTTTGCGGGGATCTTTTCCATGGCAAAGCGGACCGGCGGCGACGTGGTGAAGGTGATCCGTGCGGTCACCGACACGCTGTACGAGAAGCAGGAGGTATACCGGGAGATTCAGACCGTGCTTTTGGCGAAGCAGTTTGAGGTCGGCATCATGAAGGCGATGCCGTATCTGATGCTCGGGTATTTCCTGATCTTCTCGCCGGGGTTTCTGGCACCGCTGTATGCGGGATTTGCGGGTCATTTTGTGATGTTTGTTCTGTATCTGTGCTATCGCGGGTGCTGCATCGCAGCGGAGCGGATGGCGTTGATCGAGATTTGAGCGGTACCGCTCGGAGGAGGGACCATGAGAAGCATCTGGGCAGCGACAATTCTCGGAGTTGCCTCCGTGGCGGCTGTGATTACCGGGTTTGCTTTCGCGGCGCGAATTCCCGCGGAGGAGCGGTTCGCCGGGCAAAAGAGACTTCTGTATGCAGGGTATCTCGTCGCTTTGGGAAAGCGATGGCTGATGCGGAAGCTTCGTCTTGACGGTGCGGAGGAGAGCTATTACCGCGCGATGTACGTCAACGACCGTCCGGGAGCGAAACGGACGGAGGCGGACTGCAGACTCGGAATCTTCTTTGTTGCACTGGCGCTCGGGCTTTCTGCGGTAGTGCTGTGGTCGGCATTTTCCGGCGGATTTGCCGCGACAGCCCTGCATCAGATTGACCGGCCTGAGGAGGGGACCGGGATTGCCAAAGTAATCGCAAGGTACCGGGGCGGAGAGTTTGAGCTGTCGATGGCCGTGACGGAGAAGCAGATGACATCGGAGGAACTTCTGGCAAGTGCCGCGGAGGCGGAGGAGCAGATGGTCTCGTGGATTCTCGGGGAGAATCCGGGGGTCGACTGCGTGTCGAAGCCGTTGACGTTTCCCGAGAGGATTCCCGGCACGCCGATTGCCGTGTCCTGGAGCACGTCCGACTACCGGATTATCGACTATTCCGGAAACGTTCATCCCGAATTGTGCGGGGAGAACGGGGAACCGGTTGTTCTGACCGCAACGCTTACGTACGGTGACTGGGAAGAGATCATGCAGATTCCTGTTCTCGTGTGCCGTGTCGGTGAAGCGGCGGATGTCGACCGCAGGACGCTTGAGGAGATGCTTGAGAAGGTTTCGAAAGACCAGGCTTATGAGAACGAGATCCGGCTGCCGGAGCAATGGGAAGGGGAGCAGGTAGAATTTTACGAGGAGCGAAGATATTCGCCCTGGATGTTTGCCGCGTATGCCGTATTGCTTGGAATTGTCGGAATTCTCGTCGGTGTCAGCAGTCGAAAGAAACTTCGCAAAGAGAGGGAAAATCAGCTGCTGCGCGATTATCCGGACGTGGTCAGCAAGATGACGCTTTTGATGGAGGCCGGATCTACAATCCGACTTGCATGGGAGCGAATTGTCGATGACTACGTGCGACATCGGGGACGACGGTCGGAGCGGGAGTATGTGTATGAGGAGATGCTTCATGCGAGAAACCGACTTTCGGTCGGCGTCTCCGAGGAGGTCGCCTACGAGGAGTTCGGACGGCGCTGCGGGAACATCCGGTATCTCCGGCTTTCCTCGGTGCTGGTCCAGAATCTGAAGAAGGGCTCCGCAGGAGTGCTGCCGCTTCTGCGAAAGGAGGCGGCGGAGGCATTTTGCGACCGGAGGGAGCAGGCGAAGCAGCGGGGCGAAGAGGCCGGAACAAAACTGTTGCTGCCGATGGCAGGAATTCTGATCATCATTCTGGCAATGATTCTGATCCCTGCGTTCATGTCGCTGTAAAATGCAATGCTGTTCGCGTGCGGACGGCGGAAAGGAGAAGGAAATGAGACGTTGGTTGAGAAAGTGGAAGGAAGTGCTGGACAGCTTCCGGGAGGACCAGTCCGGTATCGGTGTAGTAGAAATCATATTGATTCTTGTGATCCTGATCGGACTTGTTCTGATCTTCAAAAACGAGATTTCTTCGATTGTCAGCTCGGCCTTTAACTCCATCAAGTTGAATTCCGAGGCAATCGTAAAATGAAACCGCATCGTGTTGACGGTGCGGTCACCGTCCTGATGACCGTAGTGTTCCTGCTGGTCATGTCGTTGGTACTGGTCGGGCTGGAATCCGCGCGCCAGCAGGGGGCTGTCGGGATGGTCAACCTAGCGATGCAGACATCCGCGGAATCGGTGCTCGGAGAGTACTATGCGCCGCTGTTTGATGAATACGGGCTGTACGGCCTTTATGATGTGGACATCAAAGAGGAACTGGCCCGCTACGCGTCGGCAGCGGCCGATCCGACCGCGGATGTTCCAAACGGCTATTTCGGAGAGAGCAAGTCAAATTACAGCTATGCGTTCGAGATTTCCGATATCGCACTGACCCGGACAGTCGGGCTTCTGCAGGGAGGGCCTTCCATCTGCAGGAACCAGATGATTGAGGCCGGTGCGGTGAGCGGAGTGCAGGAGCTGGCGGAACTGTTGCTGCGGGCGGTAAGGCTGCTGAAGGATTCCGAGAAGTCGGTGGAGGCGCTCGAGTATCAGCAGCGCATCGAACGGGAGCTTTCCAAGACGGATGCAAAGATTCTTGAACTGATGACGCTTCTCGACGGTATTCCGACGGATAAAGACGGCGTCCGGTTGAAGGAGAACGGAACATTTACGCCGATGGCGAAATTTGCCAAACGGGCGGTTTCCGCACCGGTGACGGCACAGTCCGTTCACATGAACAACGAGTCGTTTTTTCGACAGATGGAAAATGCTTATGTGGATATCAAAACGCAGATCAATGACGTCGCGGCAGCAATTTCCAATGCAGCGGGTGCCGAGGCTCCGGAAGCGGCTTCCCGAGGACACGTAACGGCGTATTACGCCATAGCTGACGCGCTGAAGCCGACGGAAGAAGCGATCAAAGTGCTGGACGATCTGATCCGGCTTCAGGAGACCTACCGGCCGATGGTCGAGGAGTTTGAAGAGTACCTGGAGACGTTGAAGCCGCTGGTGGAGGAAGACTTTTACAAGAGTCTCGAAGACGGTGTCAAGGTGATGAAGAAGTACATCGGAGAGGGAAAGGACGGCAGCGAGTATCATTTTCGGGAGATGCGGCAGACATTGGAGCGAAACCGCGACATTCTTGCGCAGCTTAAAGAGAAGATGAAGGTTATGCCGGTCCGGATGGCGGAGTGGAAATCCCTATACATGAACCTTCCGGGAATGGCGGAAGGGTATTCCCTCGACTGGATGGAGATCGATTACTCCCAGGTCAAGGTGTCCACGCAGGGTTCTTCACTGTGGAAAGCGGTCAAGGATGCGATTACAAACGGAATTGTCGGCGGAGTCTACGGTGAAGATATCGAGCTGTCGGGCGCAACCGTTCGGTGGGAGACCGACAAGCCGTCCTCGTATTCCATGGGGACGCTCGAATCGTTGTATCTGCTTCCTTCGATGTCCTCGGAGGGGTCGCTGTCCGCGAGCTTTCTGTCCTCTGTTTTGGAGGGAAATCTGTTCGGGGAGCTTTTAGATCGTCTGGCAGACGGAATCGTGGATTTGTCGGAGAAATTGCTGCTGATTACGTACCTGACGACACATATGACAAGCTATGCCGATGAGCAGCGAACGGGAGTGCTTCACTATGAGCAGGAGTACCTTCTGTACGGCAACAATTCCGATTCGCAGAATCAAAAGTCGGCGACGAAGAGCATTTTGGGACTGCGAGCGATCATGAACGTAATTCATGTGTTTACCGATTCCGCGAAGCGGGGAGAGGCACTTGCGATTGCAGCGGAGCTTTTGGCGCTGCTTCCGTTTCCGCTTTTGATCAAGCTTACGCAATATGTGATATTGGCTGTCTGGGCAATTCAAAATGCGTACCTGGAGACGGCGGAGATTTTGCGCGGAAAGGCGGTTCCGGCGCTGGTTACGGCATCAAGTTTTCAATTGTCGTTATCCGAGGCCTTCACGCAGACCAAGGCGAAGCGAATCGCAGCGGCACAGGCGTATGAGTCGCCCGGAGGCTTTTGCCTTTCATACTCGCATTACTTGATGTTGTTGATGCTGTTTACAAGCTCGGACACGCTGACGATGCGGGGGCTGGACATTATTCAGTTCAATCTTCGGACAAAGTATGACCGGCATTTTCTGCTGAAGGATTGTGTGTACGGTTTCGAGGCGACGATGACGGCAAATTGTCCGGCAGTCTTTACCGGGATCTCCTTCGGCAATGTTTTGCCGGAGCGGATCACCTCGTATGAAATCAAGGAGAACTGCGCCGTATCGTATTGATGAGGAGCTCCTCTCTGACAGCTATTCCCCGGTCGTTTCTAATACCAAAAAAACACTTTCTCCGGGGGGCTTCCCGGGAATGGCTGTCAGAGGGGAAAAGGAGGAGCCATGACGGAGATGCGAATCAAACAAGAGTGCGAGGCGTCGGCCCGCAAAGCACGGAGAATGACGCCTTCGGTAGGTGCTTCGCTGACCGTTGAGGCTTCCTTCTGCGTGCCGGTGGTGTTCCTTGCGGTCTATGTGTTTTTACAACTGTTTTTGTTCCTGCGCGTTCAGAGCGAGATGCAGTCGGCTATGAGCGAGGTTGTCCGGGAGGTTTCGGAGTACGGAACCGTATATTCCAAGTTGTCCTCTTTGAGCGAGGATGACTCCGACGATCTGATAGCCAAACTGGGAATCGACAAGGCCATCGGTCGAGTCGCCTCGCAGGCTTATATGGGATACCTTCTGCGGGAGAAGATCCGGGATGCGTCCTGGATCGGTTGGATTCGGGGAGGGGTGTCCGGCGTGAGCACATCCGGAAGCTCCATGTTCGAGGAGGACGGCAGAGTATCGCTTCTGGTGTCGTACCGCTTTTCGGCGGTCGGGAGTATGTTTTCCGTCGGCTCGATTCCGGTGGTACAGCGAATTGACGCCGGAAGCTATCACGGGCGCGAGCGGGCCGTAGAGAAGCCGGATGACGAGGATGAAGAGGATGAGGATGAAGAGACGGTGTATGTCGCCGCCAACGGAACCGTGTATCACCGTTCGGCAACGTGCACGTATCTCAAGCTGGTGATTGAGCAGGTTGCATTTTCCGAGGTCGGCGCGAGACGAAACAAGGACGGCGAAAAATACCGCCCCTGCACATACTGCGACAACCACCCCGTTGGGGCGACCGTCTTCCTGACCGGTTTCGGAAACCGCTACCACACGATCATTTCATGCAGCGAGCTTCGTCGGTCCTATCAGAGCATGACGCTCTCGGAAGCAGAGGAGAAGGGACTTCGCGCGTGCAGCAAATGCGGCGCGAAGGATGATGAATGAATTGAGGTGAGAGAATGAAAGCCGGGGACTGGATTGTGTTTGGGCTTCTTGCCGTGGTGAGTCTAACCGGGGCTGTGTACGACCTGCGGACGAAGACGGTACCGCGGTGGCTGCTTGTTTCGGGAAGCATTTCGCTGGCGATCGCGGTGGCGCTTTGTCATTTGAACTTCGTTTCAATCGGGACCGTGCTCTCTGCCGGAATCCCGTTTATCCAGCGAACTTTCGGGCTTGTTCCCGGGCTTGTTTTAATCGCGATTTCCGCGCGGTGGAAGACGATGGGGATCGGGGACGCCGTGTTGATTTCGATGTACGGTTTCGGGCTCGGATTGCGGCTTTTGTTCTTCTTCCTTCTGGTGAGTTACCTTTGTCTGCTGCCGGTGGGACTATTCTGCATTGCGATTTTGCGAAAATCGAGAACGTACACGCTTCCGTTCTATCCGTTTGCGGTGCTGGGCAGTGCGGGAGTTGCGATTTGTCTGGTTTTGTGAAAGCACGGAGGAACCGGGATGAGAGGGCGAAGAGATTGCAGGACCGCGGTGGAGGCTTCCTTCACCGTGGAGGCCGTGTTTGTGATTCCGTTTGTCACAATCCTTACGGTGCTGATGATTGACATGGTGCTGTATCTTCGGGACGTGTCGGTTGCGAACGGGCTGGCGACGCGGATTGCGGAGGAGACGAGGGCGCTGGTCTTAAACGATGAGGATCCGGAGCTTGGAAAGATTCGCTATGAGCGTAAATTCGAGAGGTCGATCTTCGCGCGCTGGTTTCAGGGCACGGATGATGCGGACGCGGCGGAGATGACGAAACGGCTGCGGACACTCGTCAAAGGAAGGTTCTGGATTGCGGATGCGTCTGAGGCGACGGTGACGGTATCCGGCGGTGTTGCGACGGTTCGGATCCGGTTGCAGGGTGATTCCGGTGTTGCAATGCTCGGAAGCCTTGCGACAAAGCAATGGTTTTCCGACGTGATCGTCCGGAAGTGCAGTTGCAGCGATCCGAGAAGACAGACGAGAATATATGCGGCAATCATGGATACGGGAAGTCAGATTGCGGGAATTAAGACGATCTTCGAGAAATTGAGCGAGGTTGTGAACCGGTTGCGATAAGAAACGGAGTATTCTGAAGAACAAGAGGAGAGACCGAGATGTATGAGATAGAGGCGGAACGAATCAACGGGCTGGAGGAGTGCCTTTTGGTGCTTCATCACCTTCCGGAGGGCGATTCCTTCGAGGAGGAGATGCTTGTTCACAATGAGATTCCGGGGATGCTTCGGATGAAAACTCTGTATTTGAACGGGGAGAAGCTTAGGCAGTACCGCATTGACGGATGTTCCTCGCTGCGCGAGAGTCTTACGGGGCAAAAGTTGTCCGGAGAGGATTTTCGGCGGCTGATGTCCCGGTTGTTTCAAAGAATCGCCGAAGGCCGAAGATACCTGCTTCGAGAGGAAAGCTTTGTCCTTCACCCGGACTGTCTGTTTGTGCGGAATGACACGGGCGAACCGGAACTTGTTTACTGCCCGGAATATGAGAAGCCGCTGACGGACCAGGTCAGGTTACTGTCCGATATACTCTTGCAATATATTGATGTGCGGGATTCGCTCGCGGTGTACAGCGGATTTGCGTTCCACGTGCTGAGCCATGAGAACGGCAGTACGATGCAGCGTATGCTGACGGCTGTTTCGGGAGGTCCGGTGCCGGGACTTCCGGAGTTTGGCGGAACGCCCGACGGAGCCGGGACGGTCCTTGCCGGCGAGGCGGAGATTATTGCAAACGGCGGGATATATGACGCAGCGGCGACACCGCGAAAAAGTTCACGAATCCGCCGCGGAATCCGGTCGTTTCTGGGTGGCCTCACGGTGATTCTGGGAATGCTGATGGCACTCGCGTGGGCGATGCACTAGAAGGGATTCTTCATTGACAAAAACCTCGTTTCTGCGGTACAATAAAGACACCGACGGGGAAGGAGGAGGTTGCCGGTTTGCAAGGGGTTTCAAACCGACAGCGAAATGTATATGAAGAGAATCATTACCATCAGCCGTGAATGCGGCAGCGGCGGTCGGACGATCGGCCGCAAGCTTGCGGAGAAGCTGGGATATGCCTTCTACGACAAGGAATTGATTGACCGTGTGGCAAAAGAGAGCGGTTTGGCGAAAGAATTCATCGAGGAGCAGGGCGAGCACATCACGGGCAGCCTGTTGTTCAACATTGCCAGCAACATGACGTATGCCGGCCAGGTGTTCGGCGGTCATATGCTTCCGCTGCAGGATCAGCTCTACGTTGTTCAGAGCGATATTATCAAGGACATTGCCGAGAAGGAGAACTGCGTCATTGTCGGACGCTGCGCGGATTACATCTTAAAGGACCGCGACGATGCGCTTCATGTATTCATCCATGCGAAGCTCGAGGACAAGATGGAGCGCGCGGTGAAGGACTACGGCTTTGACCGGGACGGTGTGGAGAAGAGCCTTCGCAAGAAGGACAAGGCGAGAGCAAACCACTATCGCTACTACACCGACGCCGAGTGGGGCAAGACGCAGAACTACGATATCACGCTGAATTCGAGCACGTGCGGCCTGGACGGCTGCGTCGACATCCTCTACGCGATTGTGAAGGAACTCGAGTGAGGCTTAAGTGACATCGGTTTGACAACAAAAGATAATCAAAAAGCGGAGGCACCGGTTGTGCCTCCGCGTATTTTTTTCTGTGAATTTGTAAGATTACTCCAGCACCTTGCCGTTGGCGGTCACGAGCGCGTCGTCCTTGTGGACCTGCGTGTTCGCGAGGATCGGTGCGTCCTTCTTTGAGGTGATGGTGATGATGCCTGCGTCGAAGTTGACGGTGCCTTCCGTTTTGATGCCTGTATTTTTCGACTTGATCGTGACGGTACCGCCGTCGAAGTTGACGGAGCGGGGTGCGTAGAGACCTTCGTCATCCGCCTGGATGTTGAGGACGCCGCCCTTGATGGTGATGTAGCCGAGGCCCGCATTTTCCGTGTTCGTGGACTTGATGCCGTCGTTGCCGGCCTTGATGGTCAGCACGCCGCCGCCGATCGACACAAAATCCTTGCCGCGAAGGGCGTTGTTTTTGGCGGTGATGTTGATGACGCCGCCGTCGATGGTCAGGGTGTCGTTCGTGGTGATGCCGTTGTAGCAGTCGGCGTTGATGACGAGCTGTCCGTCGCCCTCACCGCGGATCAGAAGCGGGCTCTTGGAGTAGATTGCCGCGCTCGGAACCTCCTCGAAGTCCGAGGCGTCCGTCTGCTGTCCGTCCTGGGAGAGCATCTCGGTGTACGTGTGGCGGTCGGTTAGGATGTTCTGGGAGCGCTCCGCGATGGTGATCGCGAGAAGCGGACAATCCTTGACGTAGATCGGCGAGGTTTTGGTGCTCGTGAGCTCGAGGTTGTCAAGCACAAGCGTGACCGATTTGCCGGCGGGCGCATCGATGATGATGTTGCCTTCCTTGCAGGAACCGGTGAGGACGTACGTTCCGGCCGCACGGATGGTAAGCGTCGTGCCCTCGATGGCGACGCCGATGACGTCGGACTTGATGTCCGTATCGGAAAATGTGATCTTCTTCTCCTCCTTCTTCCCGCAGCCGACCAGCAACAGCGCCGCAAGAAGCGTCAGGAAAAGCAGTCCGCGTTTAAGCTTCATAAGGATTGGTCCTCCCCGCCGAATTTCTTTCATTTTAGTAAATTCGGGTGCGTATGTCAAACAAATCATGGCGCGTACACAAAGAAAACATAAGCACAAATGCACCTTCGTTTTTATTGACAGCGGGAGCGTCGGTGTTATACAATGATAAAGTATTAAATTTTTATAAATCGCACGTGCCCGTGTGTGCGATAGACTGGGGAAAATGAAATGAAACCGCATGAGGGACGCAAGAGAAGATGGGGTGACCGGAAAGATGGTTTTCTGGTTCGCAATCAGGATCCGATGAGCCGCCTGGAGCCGTATATCATGTCGAAGAAGATGGACGGCTGGGTTCTCTTTGAGGACGAGCTGGACATCACGGAGACCGAGGAGTTCATCCGCAAGATGCGCATGGGCGAGATGCCGAACCTCTCAATGTACGAGGTGGTTTACGCGACGATGGTCCGCGCGCTGGTGGAGGTTCCCGAGCTGAACCGTTTTGTAAAGCATTCCAGGATCTATTCCCGCAACACGATCAAGGGTTCCATGACCGTGATGAAGGGCATGACCAGAGAGAGCGACCGCACGATCATCATGCCGGTTTTCGAGTGTGAGGATACGCTCTACGATGTTGTGCGCCGGATCAAGGAGGAGACGGATGCCATCGACACCACCGTGAAGGTGGAGGACGATGAGAACAAGAATGCGCTGGATGCGTTGGAGACCGTGTTCTGCAAGCTCCCGGGCTTCCTGCTTTCGTTTGTTGTCGGATTTTTCAAGCTTTTGGACCGCTACGGATGGATTCCGAAGAAGATGACGGATTCGCTTCCGTTCCATTCAAGCTTCTTTTTGACCAACATGGGTTCCATCGGACTGGATGCGGTTTACCATCACATTTACGAGTTCGGAACGCTGACGATCTTCGGCGCGATCGGCCGCAAGCGCGTGTGCTATGAGCTGCAGGCGGACGGCACGACGAAGCGCGTGGTCAAGCTGAAAATGCAGTTCGTCGTCGACGAGCGTGCGGCGGACGGCCTTGCGTATGCCGTCGGATTCCGCAAGATTCGCTACTACATCACGCATCCGGAGATGTTGTTGACTCCGCCCGAGAAGATTGAGTTCGACAAGATCGACCGCGTGAAGAAAAAGAAGAAAGCGAAGAAAGAGACTGAGGGGAATTCATGAGAGTAGAATTGGCCGGAGCCACCGCGGTAATCACGGGGGCGAGTTCCGGTATCGGAAGGGAATTTGCCAAGGCGCTGGCGGCGAAGGGCTGCCGGCTGATCCTGGTCGCGCGCCGCGAGGAGCGCATGCGCGAGCTGGCGACGGAGCTGGGCGTTCCCTGTGAAGTATTGGCCGCGGACCTGTCGCGGGAGGATGAGTGCAACCGTGTCCTGGAGATCATTGCGGGACAGGGGGCTTCGGTGCTCATCAACTGTGCGGGCTTCGGGCTTCTGGGCCCTACGGTGGAGCAGTCACTCGCCGAGGAGCTCAACATGATCGACTTAAACATTCGTGCCGTGCACATCCTTACGAGGCGTTTTCTTGAGCTTCGCAAGGAGTCGGACACGGGCGCGATTCTGAATGTCGCATCCTGCGCGGGACTGCTTCCCGCGGGACCGTATCTGAATACGTACTATGCGACGAAGGCGTATGTCGCGAGCTTCACGCAGGGTCTTGCGGGCGAGCTTAAGGACATGGGCAGCAAGATCTATGTCGGCGCGCTGTGCCCCGGACCGGTGTTCACCGAGTTCACGCAGCGGGCGAACGGCAAGGAGTGGGCTTCCGCAAAGACGCCCGAGGAGATTGTTGCGTACGCCGTGAAGAAGATGGAGAAGGGCAAGATGCTGATCGTGCCCGGTACCGGCGTCAAGGCCGGATTGTTTGCGACGAGACTGGTTCCGCGCCGCGCGGCAGCGAAGATCGTCGGCATGGGACAGAAGAGCCGCGTCGAGCATGAGTGATCCCGACCGGGCCTTGCGGGAATCACCGAAAGAGCCGGCGGAGCGCGTGAACCCCGCGGAAAATATCTGTTGACGCGCGGCGGTCCCGCGAATATAATAGTGCGATGTAGGATGAGGGGCGTCGGGAAGCGGCTGCATTTTGCGAAAGCCGATGACCGGTATGCCGGAGTTGACAGGAGTGCGCCATGAGTGATTCTTCGATGATGAAACTGGACGAGAAAGGGGAACGGGATTTTCAGTTCCTTGTGAACGAGTGCCGTAAGGCGGGCGTGATCGACCAGAATCTGTATGTGGAATACGACGTAAAGCGCGGCCTCCGCGACAGCAACGGTGCCGGTGTGCTGACCGGTCTCACGGAGATTTCGGACGTGACGGCGTACAAGCTTGACGGCGGCAAGAAGGTGCCGGCGGAGGGCAAGCTGTATTACCAGGGCTACGATGTGCAGGATATGGTGAAGGGCTTCGCGGAGCGCAGATATGCGTTCGAGGAGACGACGTACCTGCTTCTCTTCGGCGAGCTGCCGAACGAGACCGAACTCAAGGATTTCGTCGAGCTGATCACCACGTTCCAGACGCTGTCGAACAAGTTCATCCGCGACGTCATCATGAAGGCCGTGAGCGGCAACATCATGAACAGCCTTCAAAAGAGTATCCTGACATTGTATTCGTACGATGACAACGCCGAGGACATCTCGGCGGAAAATGTGCTTCGCCAGTCGATCAACCTGATTGCGAAGCTGCCGGTCATCTCGATTTACGCATATTGGTCGTATCTGCATTTCCGGATGGATGAGAGTCTGATCATCCGAAACCCCAAGCCGGAGTATTCCACCGCGGAGAACATCCTCTCGATGCTTCGTCCGGACGGACGCTTCACCGAGCTGGAGGCGAAGGTTCTGGACATCTGCCTCGTGATCCACGCGGAGCACGGCGGCGGAAACAACTCCACCTTCACAACGCACGTGGTTACCTCGTCGGGCACGGACACGTACTCCGCGACGGCAGCGGCGATCGCTTCGCTGAAGGGCTACCGCCACGGCGGCGCGAACTTAAAGGTTCGCCAGATGTTCGCTGACCTCAAGGAAAATGTTCTCGACTGGAAGGATGAGAATGCGATCCGCGAGTATTTGACGAAGGTTGTGCGCAAGGAAGCGTTCGACAAGACCGGTCTTGTGTATGGTATCGGACACGCGGTGTACACGATCTCCGACCCGCGCCAGGTGATCCTGCGCGACTACGCAATCAAGCTTGCCGAGGCGAAGGACCGCATGGACGAGCTGGAGCTGTACTTCGCCGTGGAGCGCATCGCGAAGGAAGTCATCGCGGAAAACAGACATTTGTTCAAACCTTTGTGCGCAAATGTTGATTTTTACAGCGGTTTCGTGTATGATATGTTAGGAATCCCCGAGGAGCTCTACACGCCGATCTTCGCGATCTCGCGAATCAGCGGCTGGGCGGCTCACCGGATGGAGGAGATCATTAACAACGGAAAGATCATCCGCCCGGCGTACAAGTACGTCGGAACACATCGCGAGTACGAGGCGATGGAGGATCGGCCGGAGGAGTGATCCGAGGGAATCGATCAACAACAAAAGAAATCACCGAACGGTTGCGGCGAAGGCCGCGACCGGGCGGATTTCATAGAAATGGGAGTGTAGCTCAGCCGGGAGAGCGTTCGCCTCACACGCGAGAGGTCACGGGTTCGAGCCCCGTCGCCCCCATCATGGAAATATAGCTCAGCCGGGAGAGCGTCCGCCTGACGCGCGGGAGGTCATGGGTTCGAGCCC
>JAFZWG010000076.1 GCA_017617395.1 Lachnospiraceae bacterium | reverse complement strand
TCCTCTCGGCTTATGTTTTACGGGCGGCAACGCAAGTTGCCGCCCGGCACATGAGCAAAAACACGAACGCAGAGAGTGTTTTTGCGAATGGGCGGGGGCGGAACGAAGTTCCAACGGGAGTATTTTTGCGAATGAATTTGGGTGGGACGTAGTTTTGTGGGCGACAACGTACGTAGCATTTTTCGTTTCTCCCCCGCAACCAGCCCCCTCTTTTTATCGTATATAAAAACAGAGTTGTCCTCCTCAATTCTCTTTTGTATAACCCTTTACATTCCCACCCTCAACAACCGCTCGTTTGCTTGACAGAGCGCAAATAATTCGATACACTATAACCGGAAAGCACATACTGCTTTCGGAAAGGGAGAAATTACATATGGTAAAACGAACAATGGCACTTGCGCTGTTGCTGCTTTTGATGCTCGGCACATGCGCGTGCGGAAGCAAATTCAAAAAGGCGGATCCGGGTGATAAGAACACGCCGACGCCTACGGTCACCCTGAGCGCGTACAACGCGATGCTCACGGAGGAAGCAAGGCAGCTCTCCAGGGACGAGTCCCTGAACGAGCTCGCCGGAATCACCGAAGCGAATTGCGCGGAGCTGACGAAAAAGTTTCTGGGCTTCGATGCAAAAATCGGCGAAGACTGGGTGTTTGATTCCGCAAAATATGAAAATTCGGAACTGAAGCTGATCTACGTCACAAGAACCAGCCGCAACGAAATGATGGACGCCCTGCGAGTCATCATCGAGCAGACAGAGGAAGTCAGCACCGACGGAATTCACAAAGTCAAGTTCGATACGGACAAGGGCCGGATCATGGAACCGGAGAAGATTACGGTGGACGAGTATATGAACGGCTTCCTCTTTGGAACCAACTCCTGGTACTATGTGTATGGGGACAAAAACATCCGCGTCGAGTCCTTCCAGGAGGAGACCCTTGTGACACTGCGGTTCATCTTCCAAAAATAAAAAGCGATTTAAGGAGGAGACATCAGGTCGATGTCTTCTTCTATTTTTTTTGTTTGTTGTAAGCCCGTAATGCAAAATGATGGATTTATAAAAATCTTAAGGGGTTTGTCAAATGTTTACAAAATAAGACGATTACGTTAAGATTAGCACAAATGATTTAGGGAAGTTTAAAGTTGTTACAATCAACGATAAGTATAAGTCAGATGGCCATGAGACAGCAAAAGTATTCTTTGCAAGGAGGAAGAAAAAATGAGCAAGTATTTGACCGAGAGAATTGTTCCTTACAAGGGAACGGAGTCTTTTAGGTTTGGTATGAGTATTGATGAAGTGAAATCACTTCTGAAGGAGGAGCACGTAGCGTTTAATCAGATTACTGAATCTCATAAGGGATGTACACCTGAGGTTCCGTGGATTATTCTCAACATAGAAGACAGCATTACGCTTTGCTTTGTAGAGGGAATATTATTTGAGACAGTTTTGGAAAACAGGTACGAAGGGCATCTCCCAAACGGCATAGCAGTCGGAATGAAGATGAAGGAAGCAGTTGATATAGATGCGACTCTTCGGTATGACGACGAAGAGGAGGACTATGTCTCTGATAATGGGTATTGGATTGAAGATGATTTGGAAAATGACCAAATAGAGTCCATTACTGTTTTCGTTCCGGAGGCAAATGACGGAGATACTTTTTTTCGCTATGATTGGATTCAGGAGTGTGTCAATCGACGTGAAAGCGATTCTGTGGTCATTTGATTGCTTGTTAACAGCCGCTTAACAGAAAACATTTATCGAATTACGATAAATTCTTGTTGACTAACAACCAAGTGTGTGGTATGATACGCACAAACACAGAATCGACGGACAACAGCCCGGCAGCACGATTGGTGTTGCCGGGCGTTTTCGTTTGCGGAGGGGAATCATGAAACAGAAGGAACTGTCATTTTGGCTGAAATGTGTGATCGTGGGGGTCGCCGTCTGCGGCCTGGTCATCTACGCGGTGCTCGTTCCGAAGCTTGCGGATTACTGCGTAAAGCAGGGAACGCTCGCGCTTGAGAATTACGACGCCTGGCTGATCTCCGTGTGGGTGTCGGCGCTGCCGTGCTACGCGGTGCTGGTGCTGGCATGGCGGGTCGCAGCGAACATCGGGCGAAACAAGTCATTTTCTATCGAGAACGCGAAGATTTTAAAGTGGATTTCGTACTTAACGCTCGCGGACGTCGTGTATTTCTTTGCGGTGAATGTCATCTTCCTGCTGATGGACATGACGCCGGCGATCATGATGGGCGTGGCGCTCGTCATCTGCTTCTTCGGGACAGCATTTTCCGTGTGCGCGGCAGCGCTGTCGCACCTTGTGGTGAAGGCGGCCGCGATCGAGGAAGAGAACGAGCTGACGGTGTAAAAGAGGGAGAATGCGATGAGAGACTATGAGGAAAATGAAGTGTTGACGGGCGAGGAAGTGACACCGACCGGCCATCTGGTGTTCAACATCGACGTCATGCTTGCGAAGCGGAAAATGAGCGTGACCGAGCTCGCGAAGAAGGTCGGCATCACGCTTGCGAACATGTCGATACTAAAGAGCGGCAAGGCGAAGGCCGTGAAGGTCTCGACGATCGAGAAACTGTGCGAGATCCTGGCGTGCCAGCCGGGCGATCTGTTTGAGTATGTGAAGGACAACGAGTGATTGTGTGGGGGAGAATGAACATGGAAAAGAAATTGTATTTCAAGAAGCTCGAGTTGAGCATCATCTATGCGGTAGTATTTACCGTGTGTCTGTACAAAGCGCCGCACGGGATTACGTTTCCCGTGTTTGCGGTTGCGACGGCGGCTGCATTTTTCGTCGTGCTGCGGTTCTTGGGGGAGACCGTAAAGCAGTCGGCTTACGTCATCGTTGCGGGGATCACCGTGCTGGCAATACATGTGTGCACGACGGGCAGCCTGCGCCTGATCCTCGTCGACAAGTTGTTAATCTTTGTCCTGTTCTTTGTGCTGTTTCTGAACAGCCTCTACGACGATGAAAAATGGGACGTGACCGGGTATTGCTCCGCAATTCTGCAGTTCCTCTTCTCGTCGGTTTCGTTTGTGGGGAACGTCATAAGCGAGGCGGTCGCGATCCGCAGGGAGAAGGCGGAGGAGGCTGCAGCGGCCGAAGCCGCGGGGGAGAAGCCGCAGAAGGAGGGCGTCGTGCGGTACGTCATCCTCGGCCTGATCATCTCGGTGCCGCTTTTATTGATTATCGTGCCGCTTCTGGCATCGTCGGACGCGGTGTTCGCAAATGTCGTCTCCGATGCGTTGAAATTCGAGATTGACGAGGATGTCGTGGGCTTTACGGCGCTCGCAGTTTTCATGTTCTTCGTCGCATTCGCGCTGCTCACGCGGTGCACACAGCGGATGGTATCGCTGAGCATGCCGGTGGTTGAGGGGAAGAAGAGAAATCCTGTCACAGCGATTACGGCGGTGACCGTCATCCTCATCGTCTACGCAATCTACTGCGGCATTCAGGTGTATTATCTTTTCTTGGGCGCGGGCAAGCTGCCGGAGGGCTACACGTACGCTTCGTACGTTCACGAGGGCTTCTACGAGCTCGTGTTCGTGTGCCTGATCAACCTTGTCATGGTGCTCTTCTGCCAGAAGCATTCGAAGGAAAATGTCGTCCTGCGCGTATTGCTGACCATCGTGTGCGTCTGCACGTACGTGATGCTCGGGTCGAGCCTGTACCGGATGATCCTCTACATCGAGGCGTACGGCTTCACGTATCTTCGCGCGTTTGTGCTGTGGGCGCTGGCGGTGATCGCGCTGGTGATGGCGGCCGCGGTTGCTCTCGTGCACAAGGCGGATTTTCCGTTTGTGAAGTGTGCGCTCGGAGCGCTCGTGCTGACATGGGCCGTGTTTGCCTTCAGCTATCCGGACCGCTGGATCGCGAGGTACAATATCGAAAACGGTTTTGATACCGAATACACGTGCACGGAGCTGTCGACGGACGCGGTGCCCGTGGTCGTTTCGCACTGGAACGGAATCGGCGGGTCGAAGCTGAGCGCTATAAGTTACTGGGAGCAGTTTGAGGATGCCATAGCGGATGAGAAGGATTTTCGGAATTTCAATTTCTCAGAGAGCCGCGCGAGGGAGGCGCTTCGGAAGCTTCGCTAGGCGAAATGGGGCGAGATTGTTCACAAATCCCGCGTCGTGTGGTACAATAATGCAAATGATGCGTGCCCTGAACCGGGGTTCGCAATCGGAAAATGATGCGAGGCGACGATATGGAGTCAACGTTAATTCGGACCTGGTCGGAAATTGATTTGGATGCTTTGATCCACAACTACAAGACATTGCGTGCGCGCGTCGGCGCGGGCGTGAAGTTTCTGGGCGTTGTGAAGGCGGATGCGTACGGGCACGGTGCGGTCGTGGTGGCGCGCACGCTCCAGGAGGAGGGTGCGGACTATCTGGCGGTCAGCAGCATCGACGAGGCGATGGAGCTTCGCTTAAACGGAATCACGATGCCGATCCTGATCCTCGGACACACGCCGAAGGAGCAGGTCGGAAGACTGCTCGAGTACGACATCACGCAGGCTGTGACGTGCAAGGCGAAGGCGGTTGAGTACTCGGAGGAGGCGACACGTTTAGGCGGCACGCTTCGCATCCACATCAAGGTTGACACGGGCATGTCCAGACTTGGCTATCTGTGCGACGGAGACCTCTTTTCTACAGGAGTAGAAGGCATATGTGAAGCGGTTTGCATGCCGGGCTTGGACGCCGAAGGGATCTTCACTCATTTTGCGCTTTCGGACGAGCCGGGAGAGGAAGCGAAGGCATATACGGAGCATCAGTTCAAGCTTTTCACGGACGTAATCCGCGGCGTGGAGGAGCGCATCGGCCGCAAATTCCGCCTTCGTCACTGCTCCAACACCGGCGCGGTGGCACGCTACCCGCAGACCTACCTTGATATGGTTCGCCCGGGCCTTCTTCTGTATGGCTACGGCGATTTCGCGGCGGAGCTCGGGCTTAAGCCGGTGATGACGTTAAAGACCAATGTGAGCACCATCAAGATTTATCCTGCCGGCACGGCGATCAGCTACGGCGGCATCTATAAAACAACGCGCACGGAGCGCATCGGCGTGCTTCCGTACGGCTATGCGGACGGTTTCTTCCGATGCCTTTCGAACCGCTGCAGTCTGATGACCGCGGACGGTCCGGCACCGCAGCGCGGCAAAATCTGCATGGACATGTGCATGATCGACCTCACGGACAAGCCGAACGTCGGAATCGGCTCGGAGATTGAGATCTTCGGCGCGCACAATCCGATCGAGCGCATGGCGGAGCTTGCGGGCACCATTCCGTACGAGCTCACCTGCGCAGTCAGCAAGAGAGTGCCCCGCCGTTACATCCGCGGTGGTGAGGTAATTGAGGAAGAGCTGATGCTTCGAATGTAATGATCGGGGAAGAGACGGTATCGTATGAGAAAAGCGGTGAGTTTTATTTCGGAATACCTGCTGTTGTTCGGCCTGGCAGCATTTATCGGCTGGGTGTACGAGATCGCCTGCGTTTATGTGCTGTACAGGGAGTACTTCGACCGCGGGGTGCTGCATTTGCCGATGTGCCCGATCTACGGCTTCGGCATTCTCTTTTTGATGTTCATCTTTCGCAAGACGAAGAATGTCTCTATTATTTACTTCGGAAGCACCCTGATCACGACGGTGATCGAGCTCGCGGCGTCCTACGTGATCGAGTATTTTATGCACGATACGCTGTGGGACTACAGTGACTGGGCTCTTGATTATCAGGGGCGCATCTCCTTGATCAGCAGCACGATGTTCGGCCTGATGGCCGTGTTGTTCTTAAAGCTGGTCCGGCCGCCGGTGCGGAAGGCCTTCCGCTCGAAGGCGCGGCCGTTTCTTGTGGCGTTCACGCTGGTGCTGGCGTGCTTTTGCGTGTGCTGGGAGCTGCGGTTCCGGCTACATTAAAGCGACATTAACGCTCCATTGATGTTAAATTAAATTTACTTTTTCGACCGCAAAAGTATTGTTTTTTGTCAAAAAATGTGGTAATATGTCCTCAGTCAAGGGGGAAACCCCGAGGAACCTGCGGTCGGCGCGTGACGGCCGCGAGAATACTATTACGGAGGTGCGTATATGCATATTCTTATTTCTCTTGCAATCGGTGCTCTTTGCGGTTGGCTGGCAGGCCAGTTGATGGGCTCCAAGGATAAGGGATTGATTATCAATATCATTCTCGGTATCATCGGCGGCGTGTTCGGTAGCTGGCTGTTCGGTATCATCGGAATTCACTTTGTAGGAATTCTCGGCAACATCGTCGGCGGTGTTCTCGGTACCTGCATCCTGATTGCTATCGGAAGATTCCTGACCAAAAAGTAGACTTCGGTCGCAATAAACGGTTGAAACGTGAACAAATGGGGCTGCCGTGTTGCAGCCCCGTTTTCATGTAAAGTGTGTTTGGAGGATGTTATGAAGAGAGTGATCAATGCATTTTTGTTCTTTTCATTGATCATATTGTTGCTGGCGACTCTCAGTGTCGGCAAAGACTATCTTTTTGAGCAGAATCGCTCGTTGATTCACATTTTCGTGTTTTTGCTCTTTGCGATTCTGGAAATCAAGGGCATCAAGTCGACGTACCGGAAGGCCTTCCCGCCGCAGAAGACGGTGTATGTGCCTCAGGCACCGCAAATGATGCCGCAGCAGATGATGCCGCAGCAGATGATGCCGATGGCGCCCAATGTGGAGCCGAATCCGGAGATGGACCATGTGGACGACATGGCCGTGCAGTACAATCCGTATTTTTCGGACGTCTACGAGGAGCAGCTGGCGGCACAGCGTGAGAAGCAGCAGATGATTCAGAAACAGCTGGAGCAGCAACAGGAGCTTCAGCAGCAGATCTTGCAGCAACAGCAGATCATTCGCGAGCAGGTGCTGCAGCAGCAGATGATGCAGGATGAACTGGCCCGGCAGGCGGGCGATCAGACGTTCCCGCCGAACATGAGGTGATGAGGTTTTGGACGCAGTAGAGTTGTATTTGGAAAAAATCGGCGAGGACGATGCGCCCTTGCTGGGAGCGATGGGGGAGGATTTTTCGACCGCCGAAGTCAAGAAGATGATACTCGATCTGGTATGTCTTCTCGGCGAGGAGGGCGGCGAGAATACGGAGACAAGCGAGAAGGTGCTGCTTCGGTTGTTGTCGTTCGTTGCGATGGAGCCGGTGCCCGAGGGCATGGAGGAGATTTCCGACTGTGATCGGTACGCCTGCCTGCGGAGGCTGGAGGACGTTCGCAAGCGCGAGACGACCGGCGCGGAGACGCGCAAACACATCTTCTTAGTGCAATACCTGCTGCGCGGGTATGCGTGCCACTGCAAATGACGTGAGTCGCAGCGGGGGCGCGACGGAGAAACGGTATGGGGATAACAAGGGAACATGACGGCGGAGTGAAGCCGTATACGAAGCAACGGAGACTTCTTCGCCTGCATCGGATTGCCGGCGGAGAGGTCTTTTGCGCTTTTGTTGCGGTGTTGCTGCTCATTACCGTGTGCACGTCCTTCCTGCATACGGCTTACGCCGAGGACATTTCGGAAAATGTCCCCTACCGCACGAGCGGCATCGGCGGACGTCAGCAGGATGCGGAGATGGACGTGGTCTACAGCGACAGCTTCTTTGCGGAGAGCTCATACCAAATGAACCCGGACATCGCAAGACTTGCGCTGCGGCTGGCATTTTCCGGCTTCGGATCCGGGAAGGATTCGGACGCGACGGACCTTTTGCGGCTGTTCGACGTTCTCGGGTTGCGCTACGAGGAAGGAGACAAGGGGACAGTTCATTTTGTCATGCCCGGGCCGGACACGATCGGTTACGCGTACGGTGTGCGCGACCTCTCGGCGGATGAGATTCTGGTCGTCGCGGTCGTGCGCGGCGGCAACTATCAGACGGAGTGGGCGGGGAATTTTACGCTCGGAACGACCGAGGACCACGAGGGCTTCAAATCCGGCGCCGACATCGTGACGGCGGAGCTTTCGGAGTATCTTCGGCAGATTTCCGGCAAGAAGGTGTCGCTTCTTCTGACCGGCTACTCGCGCGGCGCGGCTGTGTGCAACCTCGCCGGGGCCGATCTGGACAGGCTGGCGTCCGAGGGAAAGCTCGGAGCTGCGGCGCCTGAGGACATTTACACATATTGCTTTGCGTGCCCGTTGGCGACCACGCGCGAAGAAGCGTCCGATGCTTTGTACGCCAACATCTTTTCCTTCGTGCATCCGGCGGATCCGGTTCCGAAGGTCGCCCCCGGAAAATGGGGCTACCGCAGATTCGGCACGACCGTGATCCTGCCGACGTCGGTCAACGACGATGCGTATTATCAGACATATTACGACGATTATTGCACGGCTTTCCGGCGTTTCACAAAGTCCGACGAGTTCCCGCCGGAGGGCGGCGACGCGCTGGCGCTGGACCGCGATATGACAGTGATGGCGGAGCGTATGATCTCTCGCACGGTTTATGCGATGACTGTGCAGGGCGCCATCCGGTCGGCATTTCTGGGAGACAGCTCCGAGGCTTCGGCCAATCCCATAGCCTCGATGCTCACATCCTTCCTGGGAGACCTCTCGCAGGTGTCAGGAGAGAATAGCGGAGGTGTTCCGGGAGGCCCGATGGCCGCGCATGCCCCGGAAGTGTATCTGGCCGCATTGGAGGCTCTCGGCGACGGTTCGCGGCTTGCGACGGTCCGCTCACAGTACGGCTATCTGACGTGCGACGGAGACGTCTCCGTTTCGGTCATCGATTCCGCAGGCAACGAGTTTGTTCCGAAGGTTGATGACAAGCGTCAGGGAAGAGACGGAGCCCGTATGGTCGTGCAATACGGTCGCGGCAGAGAGCAGTCTCTGCTGTATTCCCCGCAGGAGCGATACGCGGTAACATTTGCCGCGGAGGAGGACGAAACGATTTCGCTTGCGTGCGGCGTCATCGACAGCGAGGTCGCAACGGACGTTCGAAGAAGTGAGTACAACAAGATTATGTTGGCGGAAGGCGAGCGTCTCGTGCTTGTCATCGGGCCGGAGGGATCCGCGCTGTACCGAGTGACCGCCGAAAACCTGGCTGCCGTGCTTACGGTTGTTCAAAACGGCGGCAGACCGGATGCTCCAATCGCAACGCCGATGAAAGCGGACAAGCAATTCGGCGAAGCCGAAGAGACTCCGGTAACACCGACCCCGGAACCGACGATTTCGGCCGAGCCTACCGCCGAGCCGGAAGCCACAATTTCACCGGAGGCCACAGTATCGCCGGAACCTACGTCTTCACCAGAACCCACCGCAACGCCCGAGCCCTCGAACAAGCCGGACGAAAAGAGCGGCAAGCCCTTGTGGCGGATACTCGCAGTTGTAGTCGGTATCATTGCAGTTTTAGAGATTGCGATGCTTATCCGAAGGAGGGGCAGAGCATGACCTATGTGAGCATCCGGATTCGAAACCGGACAAACAGCTGAATACCATCGAAAAGGAGACGAGCATGAACGAAAATTACACAGTAATCAGATCCTCAAACGAAGCAATCACCAGACTGCAGGAAAAGAGAAATGCAGCCGGCAAATCGATGCTGTTTGTGTTGCTCGGTGCATTTTTCCTGATCATTCCGCCGATCGGTCTTATTCTGATCTTCATCGGTTATTTGAAGGTTCAGAATGCCAGAAAAGAAATGCCCGGCCTGTACAAAGACGCGTTCGTCCGCGAACCGTTACAGAACAACTTTGAGAACGTAATCTACGAGCCGAATCAGGGATTTACCGAGGAAAATGTTAAGAACTTCGGTCTTTGCCAGACAGCCAATTGCTTCTGGTCCGAGGACTATATCCGTGCAATGTATCAGGGCGTGAACTTTGAGGTTGCTGAAGTGAGAGTCGTCGATGTGGACCATTCTTCCGACAGCAACCGCTCCGTGACATATTTCGAAGGCCGGATGATGGTGTTTAATTTTCCGAACAAGCTGGTGTCCTCCGTGACGGCATTCAGTAAGAAGTTTAAGCACAGAGCACTCAGCCGCAGGGAAGAGAAAGAGACTCAGGTGGAGCTCGAGTCGGTGCAGTTCAACGATACATTCGATGTGTACTCGCTGGTTCAGCAGGATGCATTTTACCTCATCACGCCGCACTTTATGGAGCGTCTGCAGCTGCTGGCCGCCAAGTACGACAGCATCGCGATGCGAGTGGTCGGCAACCGGGTGATCCTTGCGTTCAACGAGCCCGGCAAGAAGATCTTCGACCAGAACATCGAAGTCGGCAAGCTGGATATTGACCAGGAGATGGCGAAGGTTCAGGGCGAAATCGACGACATCAAGACCTTCATCACGGCGATTCTGAACCTGCGGACGTACGGTTGATTGTTTTGCCCTTGAACCACACAAGTCTACCAAACATAGAAACATTGTATCCTGCATTCAGTGACCCTAAACATGCAAATGTAAGAAGACATGGTTTAGATGCGAATGCCTTCTATGAAGAGGATTTGAACAATTGAGGATAGTATAGAAAGGTGAATCAAAGATTGGAGGGGAGTAAATGGCAAAGTACGAGTATAAAGTGCTCACATACGACACAAAAGGTATTTGGGGCGGAAAAGTTGAGACCCAGCAGGTTGAGAGTCAACTTAATCAACTTGGAGACGATGGATGGGAAATGGTGAGTTGTTCGTCCACTAACCAAAGCTATGGTTCGACCAAATGTATCGTCTGTGTTTTCAAAAGGATGAAGGAACAATAGGCTTGTTACGGAAAGTAGCAGCCCTGTTACGGTACGTTTCTTGACTGTTACGGGGGAGCGGTCATACGATGACCTCACAAACAACACAGCCGGGCTAAGCCGGCAGAAAATGGAGGAAATCAATATGACATTTGGAGAAAAACTCAAGGAAGCAAGAAAGAACATCGGTCTGACGCAGGAAGAACTTGCGGAACTCATCGGGGTATCCAGAGCTGCAGTCGCAAAATGGGAGACCAACAGCGGACTGCCGGATATCGAAAATCTGAAGACGGTAGCGAAGCTTCTGGATGCAGGAGGTCGGCAAGCTGGCGAACAGTCTGGACCAGCAGTATTACCTTGTCAACAAGGAAAAGGATCAGTATTTTGTGCTTCTGACGGACGAGTATCTCCTTGCGCGCAAGCTTCCGAACAGAATTACAGACAAGAAATTTGAGATCGGCGACAAAAAGTTCCGTGTAATGGGCGTCGTGAAAGAGTAAGACGCAGCTTTTGATCTTTCGAAACGACGACGTCAGGAGGTAAAGAGATGGAAAATGAGAAAAAACGGAAGCAGAGAAAGGGCATTCTGATTTCAGGCCTGGGTATTGCGGCACTCATCATCGTACTTTACATCGCGCTGTTCGGATATCTGAATAAAACGGTGACGATGCCCGATGTCAGGGGGATGAGCTTCGAAGAGGCAGTCGGCGTGATAAGTCTTGAACTGCAAAAAGTCGGAATTACAGATGCGACATTCGTAAAAGGCTGGATTGACTCGCACAAGCCCTTTGTGGTTGACTCGCAGACCCCGGTAGCAGGCACGACGATAAAACGCGGAGATGAGGTAATCGTGACGCTTTATATCGGAGAAGGGTGGGATGTCGTAAAATGATGGACAAGCTGTATATTACACATTACTATTATCCGGGGACAGATCCCTGGAAAAACATCATGCATCTTCCCGAGCAGGAGGCTTTCGCGGTAGCGAAGGAGCTTGCGGCGTCCCATCCGGACACTACAAGCTTCTATCGTTTTGCTGATTTCGTGAACTACTATCCGAATCGGAAAATGGCCGACGAATTCGTCCGGAACACCTTCATACGGCTGGGCGGAAAGCCCAAACTGCACAATCCGTATGCATTTGTCCTCGGCGATTGCGAATACCTGAAGAATTGGTTTGACACCGGTGACAAGCTCGTGCTGGAGCTTTCCGACATCCCGGACGAGCAGATCAGCTTTACGCTCGGTGACAGTTGTGCCATCATTTCGCAGGGCCATGAACCGACGGTTCTCACAAAGAGGATGCTGCTCGAGGGCATCGAAGAGTGCGGCTCACTTGAGGCATTCTGCAAAAAGTCATTAGGAAAATACGCATACGTTGAAGTTCAGATGTGGGACCGCCGTGAGAACGCCTGAGGGTATGGGCGGAAGAAAAAAGATGTACGCGATGGTAAATCAGACAAATGTGAAGATTGCGCATAAAAAGTTCCTTGGATGATCTTAAAGGAAGGCTTGTTGGCCTTCCTTTTTTCCTGTGGACGGGTTACTTTATTTATGGTATCCTATATAGAAAGCAAACAAAATATGTCGAGGTGGATGGAACGATATATTTTGGATTTCCTTTTGGTATTATGCTTGAAGAGGATGTGAAATGATTACAGTTAATTTGTACTATTCAGGAATAAACGGAAATGCACGTAAGTTTGCTGAGGAAATGGAAACCAACGGAACAGCTGACATGATTCGAGCAGAGCGTGGAAATGTTCGGTATGAGTATTTCTTTCCAATGAATGATCCTGAGACGGTTCTGCTGATTGATTCCTGGGA
>JAFZWG010000075.1 GCA_017617395.1 Lachnospiraceae bacterium | reverse complement strand
GTTGTCATCTCACGGCGAGATGACAACTGGGGACTGTCCCTCTGTCATCTTTTTCTTGCAATTTCAAAAGAAAAGAAGTATAATATATGCAACGAAGGTTTAAGGATGTTAAACGAAAGATTAACATATTAAACGAACGTTGAATGAGTAAAAGCAGGAAAACAGGCGAAATCGAAGCAAAATCAGTTCAGGAGGGGAGCAACATGGAATCTTACGAAGAGAGAATCGGCGGAAACATCCGTGAGGTGCGGCTGCAGAAGCATTATTCGCAGGAGCGGCTCTCCGGACTGTGCGGGATTTCGAACACGACGCTCAGCGCGTACGAGAATTCGAAGAAGATTCCCAACCTGACGACGGTCGCGAAGATTGCGAAGGCGTTGGGGGTCAACATCGAGCGGCTGTATTACGGGGATGAGAATACGGCATTTGCCACGGCGCCGGACGAGGGCAAGCGAGTCGTCAACGCGGTGTACATGCTGTGGAACATGGGCGTCATCACGTACTACGAGAGCTACACGGCGGGCGTGATGATCCACTACGATCAGAAGGACGCGGTCGGGACGATGCTCGTGCTGACGCGCTTCCAGGAGCAGATTCGCCGACTGATCGGGACGCTCGACGAGTTCAAGATTCGCCGGAACACCTACCCCGACCCGGATCGGTATCTCGAGATGATCCTGGCGTCGGTCGCTGCGGAGATCAACGAGGCGATCCGCAACGGCAAATAACTTTTTTCAAAAAACGTAAAAACATCAGGTATTGGGGCACATCGGGTTGTTGTATTGTATTGTGAGAATCAGGAAAATCTAAGGACTACAGGAGTAGAACAAACATGTGCGGAATCATAGGATATGCAGGACGTTCGGAGGCGGTACCGATTCTTCTGGACGGATTGGAGAGGCTCGAGTACCGCGGGTACGATTCGGCCGGAGTCGCGGTCGTCTCGCCGGCAAATGAGCTCCAGGTCGTCAAGACCAAGGGCCGTCTGTCGGTGCTTCGTGAGCGCCTCGAAGGGCAGGAGCCGCTCAGCGGCGAGATCGGAATCGGCCACACAAGATGGGCGACGCACGGTGAGCCCAACGACACGAACGCGCACCCGCATGTCGGATCGGACGGCAAGATCGCCGTCGTTCACAACGGAATTATCGAGAATTATCTGGAGATCAGAGCATCGCTCGAGCGGAAAGGGATTCATTTTCAGTCGGAGACCGACACCGAGGTCATCGCGCAGCTGATGGAGTATTACTACCGCAAGCTGGGCAACCTGATGAACGCGGTTTACGCGGTGCTCGGGCGAATCCAGGGAGCGTACGCGATGGGAATTTTGTGCCGCGACGTGCCCGGCCAGATGATCGCCGCGCGCAAGGATGCGCCGCTGTTGATCGGCTACGGCGAGGACGGAAACTACATTGCGTCCGACGTGACGGCTTTGTTGGCACACACGAGAACGGTGACGTATATGGAGGACGGCGAGGTCGCGGTTCTCACAGCGGAAAATGTCCGGATCTTCGACCGCGAGCGTGCTCCGATCGAGAAGGAGCGCCACACGATCGAGTGGGACGTGAGTGCCGCCGAGAAGGGCGGATATGCTCACTTTATGCTGAAGGAGATCATGGAGCAGGGCGAGGCGGTCCGCAAGACGGTTTCACCGAGACTTCAGGGAACGAAGATTGTCATTCCGGAGCTTGCGGAGGCGACCGAGCTGCTGCGCGGGCTGCGCAAGATCTGCATCGTGGCGTGCGGTTCCGCCTACCACGTCGGAATGATCGGCAAATACGTCCTCGAAAAGCTTCTTCGCATCCCCGTGGATGCGTATCTGGCGTCGGAGTTTCGGTACAGTGAGCCGCTGCTCGGCGAGGATACGCTTGTCATCGTCATCAGCCAGTCGGGCGAGACGCTCGATTCGATGGCGGCTCTGCGCGAGGCGAAGAAGGGCGGTTCGAAAGTATTGTCCATCGTCAACGTGATGGGAAGCTCCATCGCGCGCGAGTCCGATATCGTGCTTTACACGTGGGCCGGCCCGGAGATCGCCGTGGCGACCACGAAGGCGTACACGACGCAGATGGCACTATTGATTATGTTCGGCATCTACACGGCCGATATCAACGGCCGTATCGCCGCGGACGATTACGAGAAGATTGTTGCGGACCTGATCGCACTGCCGGAGAAGGTTGAGGAACTCCTGGCGCACATCGATGTGTACCAGAAGGCTGCGTCGCGGTATTTCAACCAGAACAGCGTCTTCTACATCGGCCGCAATCTCGACTATGCGCTCGGCCTCGAAGGGTCGTTGAAGCTCAAGGAAATCAGCTACATCCACTCCGAGTCGTACGCGGCCGGCGAGCTCAAGCACGGCACAATCTCGCTGATCGAGCCCGGCACGCTGGTCATCGCACTGGCGACGTACGCACCGCTTTTGGAGAAGACGCGCTCGAACATCGTGGAGGTGCGCGCCCGCGGCGCGGATGTCATCGTCGTCGCAACGGAGGAGACCGCCGCAGCGGTTCGCGACCAGGCTTCGGAGCTGTTGGTCATCCCGACGACGCACCCTCTGCTGCAGCCCGTCCTCGGTGTCATCCCGCTTCAGCTCTTCGCGTACTACGTCGCGTTGAACCGCGGCTGCGACATTGACAAGCCGAGAAATCTGGCGAAGTCGGTAACAGTGGAATAGACGGAAAATGAAAAACTCGGTACCTGCATTTTCGCAAGTACCGAGTCTTTTTTACTAATCCGGTTTTGTTACTCTCGTTTCCGACTCGCTGCGGATGATGTCGACGCCGGGAAGGCCCTCGAACACCTCGCGCTGTTTGGCCATCTCGCGCCGCGCTGTCAGGGTGCCGTCGATGATGATGTACGCCATCGGCACCACGAGCAAGAGAATGAACAAAATGACTGCAATTTTACGACCCTTCATAGTAATTTACCCCCTTTCGCTTATTGTACATCAAAAGCATGATAAAGTCACCTGAAATCAGTTAGGAATTCGGCGTTTCGCCGATTCTCAAAACAATTCTTTTGTGTTATGATGAAGCCAGGGAAAGAGCTTCGGAAAGGAACCGCAAAACCATGGAACTGCAGAGCGGACGCCCGGCGGATGTGAGCGGGCGGTTGGCGAGAGAGACACGAGTGTACGATTACCTGGACGGTCTGGGGATCGGGTATCAGCGGACCGACCACGAGGCGGCCGGGACAATGGAATTGTGCAATGCGATTGACGCGGTGCTGGGGGTTGTGATCTGCAAGAATCTGTTTTTGTGCAACCGACAGAAGACCGCGTATTATCTTTTGATGATGCCGGGCGACAAGAAATTCAAAACCAAGGAGCTGTCGGCGCAGATCAACTCGGCGCGGCTCTCGTTTGCGGACGCGGACGACATGCTAAAGTACCTCGACATCGAGCCGGGCGCGGTGAGCGTCATGGGGCTTATGAACGACAAGGACCACTGCGTGCAGCTGCTGGTGGACGAGGACGTTCTGAAGGACGAGTACGTCGGATGCCATCCGTGCGTGAATACCTCGAGCCTTAAGCTTCGCACGGAGGACGTGTTTGGCAAGTTCTTAGCCGCCGTCGGCCACACGATGAAGACGGTCCACCTGATCGGCGAAGATTAAGTGTCAACCAAAACCGGCCCCTCCCGGCGGCCTCAGAAGCCGGGCGTTTTACGCGTATATTAGTATATTGGGAACCAATGTTACTTACAATTTCAGGAGGAAAATGCATGATCACGGCATACTATCAGGTCTTGTTTGTCATGTCGATTGTGTTGACGATCTTGTACATTTTGTCGTGGCATAAGCACTTCGATGTGCATGTCACGCTGGTGTTTGTGATGGTGCCGATCGCCATCATGGGCAATGTGATGACCGCTCGGGCGACGAACCTTGCGGAGGCGATACTGGCGAACAAGATCACGTACTTCGGCGGGTCGTTTCTGGTGTTGATCATCACGATATCGATTTTGAACCTCTGCGAGATCCATGTGCCGCAGTGGGCAAGGGTGGTTGCATTTGCCGCATGTACGGTCGTGTACTTGAGCGTGCTGTCGATCGGCGATAAGCCGTGGTTTTACAAGAGCTGCGAGTTCGCGTCGGAAAATGGAGTCGGCCGCCTCGTGAACAAGGTGTACGGCCCGATGCACACGGTGTTCGGCGCGATGGTGATGTTTCTGTTTGCGGTCGGCCTCGCGGGTATGGTGTACGGCTATGTGCGCAAGAAGAACGTGCCGCGGAAGATCATTTTGCTGTTGTTTATCCCGGAGATGGTGGCGATCTTCGCGTTCTATGTGGGGCGCGCGGCGATCACCGACAAGATCGAGTTTCTGCCGGCCGCGTATGTGTTCGCGCAGATCATGTATCTGATCATCATCCACCAGGTTTGCCTGTACGACATCACCGATGTCGGCATCGATTCGATGGTGCAGACGGGCGAGCGAGGATTTCTGTCGTTTGACTTTAAGAGACATTTTCTGGGGTGCAACGAGACCGCGCTGGCGGTGTTCCCGGAGCTGGCGGACGTCACGGTGGACCGCGTGCTGCCGGAGGACACGGCGGTTGCGAAGAGCGTGAACCGATGGCTCGACACGTACCAGAAGGACCAGAGCAGCCACGAGTTCCGGTATCGAAACGGCGAGAACATCTATCTCGCGTCGCTTACGTATCTCTACTCGGGCAGACGCAAGCGCGGGTACCAGTTCTTCCTGACGGACGACACGAAGCGCCAGCAGTATGTGACGCTTCTCAACAGCTTCAATTACAAGCTCAAGGAGCAGGTCAACGAGCAGACGAAGCACATCGTGGAGATGCACGATAAGCTGATCATCGGCATGGCGACCATGGTCGAGAGCCGCGACAATTCGACGGGCGGCCACATCCGGCGCACGAGCGAGGGCGTTCGCATGCTGACCGACGAGATCAGAAAAGACAACGTACTACAGCTGTCGAATGAATTTATCAAAAACCTCATCAAGGCGGCTCCCATGCACGACCTCGGCAAGATTGCGGTCGACGACGTGATCCTGCGAAAGCCGGGCCGGTTCGAGCCGGAGGAGTTTGAGAAGATGAAGGCCCACGCGAAGGAGGGCGCGCGGATTGTGCACGCCATCCTCGAGGGAACGGACGACGAGGACTTCCACCGCATTGCGGAAAATGTAGCCCACTACCATCATGAGCGCTGGGACGGCTCGGGCTACCCCGAGGGCCTCAAGGGCGAGGAGATCCCGCTCGAGGCGCGCATCATGGCGATCGCGGACGTGTACGATGCGCTCGTGAGCAAGCGCGTGTACAAGGAGAGCATGTCGTTCGAGAAGGCGGACAGCATCATCATGGGCGGCATGGGAACGCAGTTCGACCCGCAGCTGGAGCGCTACTACGTGGCGGCCAGACCGCGGCTGGAACAGTACTACAGCGAGCAGGAGGCGGTTGCCGACGGCTCGGGATATGTCGGCGGGCAGGCGCTGTGCCGGCTGCATTAGAGTGAGAACATAAGGGGCGATGCCGCAGAAGCGACCGCCCCTTAAAAATATAACAAGGGGGTCGGAAAATGATACGTGCAGTAATCTTTGACATGTTCGAAACGCTGGTGACGCTCTTTCAGGGGCGTACGTACTTCAGCGAGAACATCGCGGAGGATCTGGGGATCCCGTGCAAGGAGTTCCGCGATGCGTGGCACGCGACGGAGGTCGAGCGGACCATCGGCACAATGACGATGGAGGAGGGCCTGGGGGAGTCGCTTCGAAAGATCGGCCGCTACTCGGACGAGGCGGTCGAGATGGTGTGCAGAAAGCGCAGGGAGGCGCTGGGGGACACATTTGCCGCAGTGCCGGAGGAATCGGTGCGGCTGCTGCGGGTTCTGCGGGCACACGGCATCCGCACGGGCCTGATCAGCAACTGTTTCTCGGACGAGCGGGAAATGATCCTCGGAAGCGTTCTGTACCCTCTCTTTGACACGGTTCGACTGTCGTACGAGCAGGGCGTCAAGAAGCCCGACCCGGTGATGTATCAAAGCATCATGGACGAGTTCGGCGTGACGCCGGCGGAGTGCCTTTACGTCGGCGACGGCGGGTCGAAGGAGCTCTTCGCGGCGCGGGCGCTGGGGATGACTGCGGTGCAGGCGCTGTGGTTCCGGCCGGGAATGTTCGAGCCGCACGTGCCGAGCCCGGTGTACACGGAATTTGCCCACATGGAGACGCAGGCCGACGTCCTGACGGAAGCGCTTCGCATCAACTACGAAGTGACCGACTACATCACCCCCGAAGAATACATGCAGATGCGGCGTCTGGTCGGCTGGAGCGAGTTCCCGCTCGAGCAGGCCGCGGAGGGGCTCGGCCACTCCTCATACCTCTGCTGCTTCCGCCGCGGCGGCGAGCCGATCGCGATGACGCGCGTCATCTGGGACCACGGCTACGTCGTATACCTCGCGGATGTCATCGTTCGGCCGGACTGCCAGGCGAACGGTCTCGGACGCGACCTCATGAACCGCGTGATGGCGTTCATCGGCAGCAACTTAAAGCCCGGCTACCGCGTGATGGTGAGCCTGCAGGCCGCCAAGGGTAAGGAAGAATTTTACGAGCGGTTCGGCTTTGCGCCGCGCCCGACGGACGAGCACGGCTGCGGCATGCACCAATGGCTGGAAGCGAAGTAATGACTTGCAGAATTGTAAGCGCTTTCCGCCCTGTGACGGCTTTACCGCAGAGCGGAAATGTGGTAAATTTGTCTTGGGTGCTTATTCGGTCTGCTGCAGTGTACGGATGGCCTTCAAACTATCCCGGCAGACGAAGCAAAATACAACGACGAGGGTGCGTCAAATGAAACCAACAAGAATCAAAAAACTGTTCCGAAGACCGGTCGCAATCGTGATGGCAGCATTGCTTGTGGCGGGTAGTATTGCATATGCGGCGGATTCCGGCCGTGTTCTTTGCAACTCTGGCGAGGAAGTTACAGTCGATAGTGTGAATGTGACTGCGCCTAACACTTATGGAGTGGAAATAAACGCAATACGGGAGGCCCCTCCTTTCGGTACCGCAAAGGCCACTGTGAAGAACAATATTACCGTTGAAAACCAGAACTCTGATTGCGCGGGAGTCATCACTATTGCTGAAGAAGATAATGCGGAGGTTACGGTTGGTGGAAACGTCTTCGTTACAACCTCGACTGATTCGGATAATGGCAACGAGGCAACCGGGTTGCAAACAAAAAACAAACAAGGTCTTGAATCAACAATCGAAGTGTTTGGCAGTGTTACTGCGACAGGGCGCGATGCGAAAGGAATAAACCTGCAGCCCGGTGGTGATAAGAGCACTTCTAAAGTGTCTGCTTTTTTTGGCGTATCCGCAATCGGTACGAAATCTGCTTACGGCATTTATTCGACAAGTCACGCCGGTGACTTCAAAGATGTTTTTGTTACTGGGGATCTGTCGGCCAAAGCAACGGACGGGTACTCCAAAGGAGCATACATTGAACTTGCGGAATTCAATCAAGAACTTGGTGGGTCGCAGGATGGCAATGTAAGTGTTCGCAGAATTTTATCGGAGAGCAAAATGCCCTCCGGCATCGATATCTACAATCGAGGAGGGGATCTCACTGTTTCAGTACTTGATTCCATCACGGCAAAACTGGTGGGTTCCGACAATTTAAGCGACGCAGTCGGCATTTTCTTCGTTAATCCGATGGAGGGCGCTTGCTATCCGGGAGTCACAATAGTTACGGTTGGAAGTATTACATCCGACGGAACCGGAGTCGATTTTGACGGCGTTGTTTGGAGTGTCGATACCGATGTGTTGATCGAGGATACCATCAAGGCAAAAGGCTACGGTGTTATCTTTCCGTACGCAGCAGATGTCATGGGTGATTTGGGTGAGGGGCAGTCTCTGCAGGGTTTGCAGTTCGATTGGCCGATTCGGCTGACGACATGGAAGATTGATGCCGAAAACGTGGTTGCCGTAGCGCGTTCGAACGGCTTCAACCCGGACAAGGAAATGATCTATGTGAATGACCCGACTCTGGAAAGAGAAATCAATTACATCATCAGGAGCCAGAAAATAAATCGGAATTACGGTTCCTATACGTTGACCGATGCGAATGGCAATCCGTTCGGTACGAGCCGCGGTTTTCCGGTAGCTCACGTCGGTGACAGGATTTATATCGACCCGGATCTTAACGAGGGTTACAGGGTTATCGCTGCTTACAACGGCAGCGGGGATTCGAAAGTCGCGTTCGAAAAGGACGGTGATCGGTTCTATTTCGTGGTTCCCTCGGGCGGCGGAATCGATATTTCGGTTGAAGTGGCCGAGGCGTGCGATATTACTTTCGCAGATGAAGACGGAACCGTGCTGTCGACGGTCGTGACCGTGCTCGGCGAGAAGCCCGAATATGACGGTACCGAGCCCACCAAGAAGGAAAATGCACAGTACACCTACAAGTTCTCCGGCTGGACGCCCGAGATCGTAGCGGCAACCGAGGACGCGACCTACAAGGCGACGTACGAGGGAACGCTGCGGAATTATGAGCTTACGTTCGATCTGGACGGCGGAACGCTTAACGGCCAGACCGGAACTTACGTGATGAAGGCCGACTACGGCACGGAGATCACGATCCCCGATGCCCCGACGAAGGAAGGCTACAAGTTCCTCTACTGGCAGGGGTCCAACTATAACCCGGGCGATAAGTACAAGGTCGAAGGCGCGCACGATTTCGGTGCCGTATGGGAGGAGATCGAGCCCTCGCCGATTGTGGAGCCCGAACCGAGTGTTGAGCCCTCGCCGATCGTAGAACCGTCGCCGAGTGTAGAGCCGTCACCGACCGTGGAGCCGTCTCCGACGCCTGCGGCGGAGAGCGAGACGGTGCCGTCCCCGCAGACGGCCGACAACAGCCCGATGGGCTATCTGATCGTGCTGTTCGGCATCGTTGCGGCAGCAGGATTTTACGCAGTGACGAAGCGCCGCGAAGAGGCGAAGTAAACCGCAAAAACGAAGACAAGCTACAGGGGGGGCCGACCGACGTCGGTCCCCTTTTGCATTGCATTTGCCTTCGGAAAATGCTATAATCAACCAAATGTATCTTCGCTCGCAGCGAGCGAAGCAAGGGGGATAACATGAGAAGAAGAGTTGTAATTGCGGTGGGGATCATCCTGATCTGCCTCGGAATCGGGGCGCTTGTGCAAAGCCTGCGCGGCGGGAACGACAAACCGAGCGGCGGGAGCGACAATCCGGGCGGCGTGAGCGTCACCCCGAGCGTCGAAGTCCGGCCGACGAAAGACCCGAACCGGCCGCGGCCCGACCTGGACATCCCGGAGCAGGTGATCTACGACGAGGGCGGAATCATCATCAAGACCGACGGAGCGGAGTACGACCAGTATGGATACCCGGCGCTGCACCTGATCTGCGAGAACAATTCTGATCGCGAGTTCGGAGTCGCCGTCCCGCTGGTAGCAATCAACCGGAAAATGGTGAAAAGCTATCCGTACCAAATGGAAGCCTGGATGGAAACCCTTCCGGGCGGTCGTGCGGAGTCCTATCTATCGCTGTATGGCATGGATGTTTCGACGACGAAATTAGGACAGTCTATTGAAATTCAACTCTGGGGCAGCACGGGTGAAAACTTCCAAGACACGCTCTTTAAGACTACGGCCACGATTAAGACCGCCTCGTACACCGACACTTTCAGTTACGAGAGTCTGGAAAACCGGATTTACGACAAGGACGGCGTCACCATCGATTATGTCTTCCGCGATGCCGAAAAAAGCATCGAATTCCTGATCACAAACCAAACCGACGACTGCTTCAGCTGCGAGTTCACCGAATTCTACGTAAACGGCAACCGCGCTCGGCACCTCGACAACCGATACTTCCAGGACTGCGTTCTTCCCGGCTGCCAAAGGCGGATCCTCTTCGATAGCGAAACATTCCTGGACGACGAAATCCGCGTCTCCGACATCGAAACGATTGACTTTTCCTTCCTGGCAGGGCCCGAGGACCAGTTCTTTTCTTCCTGCCGGAACGACCCCATCCACATCGACCTCCGCTAACCGCACAAAATGCATCCAGGCGCCCGCTCCGGCGGGCGCTTTTTTCACGCCCGCGGACGAGCCGGTGCGGAAGGCCGATGCGGCATGGGGAAACAGCGGACATAGACATGTAAACCACAATTAACGGTAAAAAGTATTGACATTTCAACAAAACTGTGTTATTATACAGTCAAGCAGCACATTTGCTGCCGAATCCTAATAAACAAAAACAAAAGTGTATGCAAAGTTAGGGGGATTGTTATGAAGAAAGCAAAAGTGTTATTGTTACTACTGGTTGTCCTGACAGCGCTCTGCCTCGCCGGATGCGGCAAGGACGACGACGGGGACTCATCGAAGAACAAGACGGAAAATGCAACCGGCGCTCCCACAGACAAGCCCGGCGACAACAATGCGACGCCCACGGACGCAGCGAAGGACGAGCCCACGGGGACGCCGAAGCCCACGATTCCGCCGGAGGAAGCTATAAAGACGCCGGTCTGGAAATACGAGGACAAGAATTTTGAGGCTGCCATCCCGAAGTCCACAGCGAAAGCAGCGACGGACCCGGTGGGAACGAGCTACACGCGCTACACCGTCGGCCTGTGCAAG
>JAFZWG010000074.1 GCA_017617395.1 Lachnospiraceae bacterium | reverse complement strand
CAGTTGTCACGTGCCGTTTATGTGACAACTGAGAACCGTCCCCAACTGTCACCAAAGAAATTTCCACTAATCACATCAGCCACGCAGAGAGGACGGCCACGATCGCGGTGATCGTGATCATCGAGACGGCGGTGGTGACGGCGATCGCGGAGGAGAGGATCGAAGTGTCCTCGCCGATCTTCTCGGCCTGGATCATAGGCAGGTTGCCGATCGGAACGGCCGCCATGAGGCACACGCCGAGCGTCGCTGCGGGGTCGAAGGAAAATGCATGTAAAGCCAATGCAATTCCCACCGGCAGCATCACCATGCGGAGTACGATGTAAGCCCAGATGCGGGCATCGCCGATGTGCTTTACGATGTTCGAGCGGGCAATGTTGACCCCCAAAAGTGCCATCGAGAGGAAGACGGTGGCATTGCCCACGTACTGCACCGTATTCGAGAGAATCGGCGGCAGCGAGAGGTCAAACCAGAACACCGCGAGAGCGAAGAGCGCCATGACGGTGCCGGGGTTGATGACATTTCGAAGGACGCTGCGCTTTTTGGCGGGAGCAGGGGAGGGGGAGTCCGCAGATTCATTTTCCGACTGCTTCGCAGCGGGGCCGGGGCCCAGGATGGCGAGGCCGTGTGTGTAAAACAAAAGGCTGTAGAAAACGTTGACGACGATCACATAGATGATCGAGTTGGCGGGCAGAACGGCCCGCGCCACGGGAATTCCGAGAAAGCCCGTGTTCGTGTACACGGTCATCAGATTATAAAACCGGCGCTTGTCCGGCGCGACGCGAAGGATGTGAGGCATCACGAAGCCGAGCGTGACAAGGACGGCGTAAAGACCGACGCCCAGGGCGGCCGCAATCAGGAGGTCCTTGTGCGTCGCGGTGATGTCGCCGCCGAGAATCGAGGCGAGGATCAGCGCGGGGTTGCAGACGTCCACGACGATGGCGGAGAGCTGCTTTGAGGTCAGGCGGTCGACAACGCCCTTTTTCTCAAGGCCGATGCCGATGGCGACCAGAATGCAGATGACACCCATTTGTTGTAAAATGACGGACAAACTCATGGAAAATGCTCCCGAATGTTACTTATGCTCACGCGCCCGTGAGGGTGCGCGCCGCCGACAGTATAATACCAAACAGCGTGCGATGCAACGAATATTCATTGCTTTTGGATGTATTTTTCGGTATAATAGAGCAAATGGGGGAAGCGAATATGGCTAAGGCTACGGTTTACGAAAAGTATTACGAGGACGGCATTTTGCGGCTGACAAAGAAACGAAAGAAGGGGATTTTTTCGTTCTTTTTCAGCCGCTTTTGGATTCTTTTTCTGCTGATGGTGCTGCAGATTGTCGTGTTTGTTTCGTTTCTGGACTGGCTCGAGGATTTTAAGCCGGCGTTTCGTGTGATCATCGGACTGTTCATGATCGCTATGTTGGTGTACCTCTTCGCGAGCGACATCGACGCGTCGAGCAAGCTGACGTGGCTGTTCTTCATCGCGATCATCCCGATTCCGTCGTCCATCTTTTTGTTCTACACAAGGATGGGTTTCGGGCATCGCCGCATCAAGGAGCGGGTGGAGGCGCTGACGGCGGAGACCTTGCACAGCATCCCGCAGGACCCTGCGGTGACTGCGGCGTTGGCGGATGCGGACGGCGGCGTGGACGCGCTTGTGCGATGCATCGGGCACAGCGGATGCTTCCCTGCGTACGAGGGTGAGGAGACGGTGTATTTTCCGACGGGAGAGGCGTTCTTTGAGGAGGTTTTGACGGAAATCGCGAAGGCCGAGAAGTTCATCTTCCTCGAGAGCTACATCATCGGCGAAGGCTATATGTGGGGCAAGGTGCTCGAGATTCTGATGCAGAAGGCCGCTGCCGGCGTCGACGTGCGCGTGATGTACGACGGCATGTGCGGTGTGTCGATCCTGCCGATGGACTATGACGCGAGACTGCGGTCGTTCGGCATCCGCGCGAAGGAATTTGCGCCGATCCGTCCAATCGTGTCGTCGCGCTACAACTTCCGCGATCATCGGAAAATCCTCATCGTGGACGGCCGCACGGCCTTCACCGGCGGAATCAATTTTGCGGACGAGTACATCAACCGCATCGAGCGCTTCGGCGTCTGGAAGGACGCCGGGTTGATGGTGCGCGGCGAGGCGGTTCGAAGCTTCACATTGATGTTTCTGCAGATGTGGAACATCGATGAGGAGACGCCCGTGTGGAAGCCGTTTGTGAGCGCGCCCGGTGCGGAAAATGCAAGTGCAGCCGCCCGGAACGGCTTCGTCATCCCGTACGCGGACTGCCCGATGGACGATTACAAGGTCGGCGAGACGGTGTACGTGGACATCTTAAACCGTGCGAAGCATTATGTTTACATCATGACGCCGTACCTGGTGCTGGACGGCGAGACGGAAGGAGCCTTAAAGTACGCGGCACAGCGCGGCGTGGACGTGCGGCTGATCCTGCCGGGAATTCCGGACAAAAAGTACGCCTATGCCCTCGCCAAATCCTACTACCGCGTGCTCCTCGACGCCGGCGTAAAGATCTACGAGTACACGCCCGGGTTCGTCCACGCGAAGGTGTTTCTGTGCGACGACGAGAGGGCGGTGGTCGGCTCCGTCAACCTCGATTACCGGAGTCTCTACCACAACTACGAGTGCGCGACGTATCTTTACCGGGTGGCGGAGGCCATCGGCGGGGTGAGGGAGGATTTTACGAAGACGATGGGAGAGTGCCGGGAGGTCACGCACGAGACCATCAAGAAGGAGAAGAAGGGATTTGTGTTCCTGGGATTTTTGATGCGGTTTATCGCGCCGCTTATCTAGTTTGCGAACAACGACAAAAGGAAAGAAGCACAGCTTGCTGAGGGCTGTGCTTCTTTCGTATGTTGAGGAAAATTGAAGAAATGAAATCAAAGTTATGCGTGGACGTTGCCCGAGTCGGGGCGCGGTACCTTGCGGCCCTCGTGGTCGAGAATGTAGTCGATCTGAGAGCTCACCGCAGCCGAAGCGCGGGTCAGAAGATCGGCACCCGTGAGTTCGCGGTCCTTTCCGAGGAAGAAGAGAGCGATGGTCTCGGGACCGACGTGGCTTCCCGTGCAGAAGTCGTAGGTCGTGTCGATAAATGCACGCACCTTGATGCGCTTGCAGATACCGTCCATGATGTAGCGTGCTTCCTCGTACGCATCCGCGTGGGCGATGCCGAGGATCTGGTTCTCCGGATCGACAACGTTGTCGCACACTAAGGAGATGAGCGTGTTGAGAGCAGCCTTGCGGCCGTGGCACTTCTTGTACTGAACGATGTAGCCGTCCTTGTTTCCGCGAAGGATGGGTTTGATGCTTAAGAGATTGCCGATCATGGCCTTGGAGCCCGTGAGACGGCCGGTTCTTGCGAGATAGCGGAGGTCATCGACGGTGAAAATGCCGTTGATACGGGGCACCATCGACTCGATGACGGGAACGATCTCGTCGAGCGTCTTGCCCTCGGCGCGCATCTCGCTTGCGTAGATGGCGAGAATTCCGGTCGCGAGAGAGGCGTTCTTCGAGTCGATCAGGCGAACGCTCGTGCCGTTGGTCATCTCTTCGTTGACGGTCTCGGCAGCGATTCTCGCTGCGTTATAGGTACCGCTGATGCCGCTGCTGATGGAGATGTACAAAACATCCTCGCCCTTCTCGCAGCAGGAGCGGAAGAATTCTTCAAATTCACCGACGCCGATCAATCCGGTCTGCACCTTCATGCCCTTGCGGATGGCATCGTAGTATTCCTTGCCCTTTGCGCGCTCCTCCTCGATCGTGAGATCGGGGGTGAAGCACACCATCGGCTTCCCGTCCGTGATGTTGATGAACGAGAGAACCGCGATATCGTACCGGCGAACGAGCTCCGCAGGGATGTTCGCGCCGGAGTCCACTAAAATCTGAAACATGCGCTTTGTCCTTTCGGCCCGAGAGGCTAAAAACGGGCCTTCAAAGTTGTTGACTCCATTGTACATAGTTTTCAAAACCATGTCAAGGGTTATTTTTGTCTGTCACAATATTTTCGAAAAATGCGTCTTTTCTGCGTGATTTTCTTACATTTGTGTTGGTTTGTGCATTTTTGTGCAGTTTCGGGTACTGTTGTGTTTGCATCGCATCTTCATTTGTCCTATACTTAGAAAAAGTGATTGCGCTGCGCGTAGCGGCAATCGTGAAATTACGGGAGGTGGAGAGCATGAAGTTAAAGAAATCTGTTTTGATCCGGTTGATCGTCTGTGTCATCCTGTTCGTCCTGTTTATGGTGATCGGGTCCGCGACCGACAAGTTCGGGTTCGACAAGCTCGGGGATGCATTTTCCAACGTAGGCTGGAGCAAGATCTTGAAATTGTTGATCATGGTGTTCGGCGTGATTGCGATGACGGCTCTGATCGAGTTTGTTCTCGGACTGTTTTCACCGGAAAATCACCGCGTTCGCTCGGTGATTTCCATCGTTTCCAGCTTGATCAAGTATCTGTGCGCAATCGTTATTCTGTGCTGGGGCCTGTGGATTCTGGGCGTCAACATCTCGACCATCGTTGCCAGCGTCGGAATTCTGACGTTGATCATCGGTTTCAGCGCCGAGAGCCTGATCGCGGACGTTGTGACCGGAACGTTTATGCTGTTTGAGAATCAGTACAATGTCGGTGACATCGTGGAGGTTGACGGCTTCCGCGGCACGGTCACGAACATCGGCATCCGCACGACCAGCATCACGGACATGGGCGGCAACGTGAAAATTGTCAACAATTCCGGGATGACCAACATCTTAAACCGCTCCAACATGCCGTCCCGAAGCGTCAGCGACATCGCGATCCCGTACGGAACGGACCTTTTGAAGCTGGAGGCGGGGATCCCCAAACTGATGGAGGAGATCTACCTCGCGCATCCCGACGTGATGACGGCGGTGCCGCAGTACTTAGGCGTGCAGGAGCTCGCCGACAGTGCGGTGGTGCTTCGGTTTGTTGTCAACGTGGACGAGCGCAACATCTACTCCGGAGCGCGTGTTCTCAACCATGACCTGCTGCTCGGATTCCGCAAGCTCGGTGTTGAGTGCCCGTTCCCGCAGATGGACGTGCATCTCGACCGTTAACTCCCTTTCCGGGATGGTTAGCCTCGGTATGAGGGGAGGGTGCGTATGAAGAAACGACAGATGCCTTCCGAATTTGTCCTGCCGGCGGAGGATTACCGCCTTCCGTCGGAGATTGTAATGCCAGCGCCCGAGGTGGCGCAGCCGGCGCCGGAGTGCGCTACGGCTGCGGCGGAGGAGCATTTTGCGCCGCCGGAATTCGGTGCGGTCGCCGTGAAGAAAGCGGCCGCGACGGAGGAGGAAAAACGGCGCAGGCGGAACAACAGACTTCGGAACTTATTGCATGAGACCGTCATGCCGGTTGCGGCAACGATCATGACGGTGGCGGTAGTATTTGCCTCGCTTCGCTACGATCCGCTCGGCAATGATTTCCTGCGGTCGGGCGAGAAGCGAAGAGCCGAGCCGAAGGTCACGACTGTGGTGAAGCCCGATGACAATCCGACGAACACGCCGACGCCGACCGTTGCGGCGACGTCTACGCCGACACCGAAGCTGGTGGCGGGCACGGAAGGCTCCATCTCCGGCGCGGTGACGAAGGTTTTGACGATGTACCACGTGGAGGGCGCCAACGGCGAGACGTTTGAGACGACGTTGTCGGACAGCGATCCGATGCCCGAGGTGAGGGCATGGCTCAAGACCTGGGGCGGCTACAGACAGTTGGATGAGCAGAGCCGCCGGAAGGAGTTTCTGGGTTATGAGTTCAGCGATGACGCCGTTGTCTCGGACGACCCCGAAAATCCGGGAAATCAGTATGTCGCACAGGGAACCGTCTATGCGGTGTACCGTGAGGACGTGGATTATTATGCGTACCTGGACAGCCACGGACCGGGTTACTTCGAGGAGGTCGAAGGGGAGGAGTTCCCGACGATGCCGAACACGGAACCGGACTTCTCGGGCGCTTACGCGTGGAGCGGAGCAGGTACGGAGGAGTACATCCGGATTACCGTCGACGGCGAGACGAGGTACCTTGTCCTCGGTTCGGTCTGGGCGTCGATGGGCAACGAGCTCGGAGAGGTTCCGGGTGCCACGTATGACAGAGCCACGAACACACTCACGCTTGACAATTGCAAGGCGGACGTGATTGATACCAACCTGATGGGCAACAGCTTTACGATCAAGGTGGTCGGTGAAAACCAGATCGGCAAGATCGTTCTGTGGGGTGCCGGACACTCCGGAAGTGCGATCATCACCGGTGACGGCGAACTCTATGTCAACGAGGATTCGGCCGCTGCTGTCGGACTGATGATCTACGGCGAGTGGGGCCCTGCCGCGCTGATGGTTGACCGCAATGTCTACGTTGAAATCTGCGGCTCGGACGCAGCGATCCTGATCAGCGGTACAACGATGAAGAAGGCCATCTACACCCGCGGCTGGATGGTGACGGGCGGCATTCGCGGAAACGGCGATTTCTGCGAGTATCAGACGACGGTAATTGACGACAACGGAAACTATGTCACGGTGCCGATTACGCTGGCGGAGATTTCCGCCGCAGAAGGTAAGGACTTCTACGATTACTCCGTGGTGACGCCGGAGGGCGAACCGGGGTGGAGAGTGCAGTTCCTGCCAGAATAAGACGAGCTAATCCATCCGCTTGAGTCAGGCGAAACCGCTTGCACGCACGGTTGTTTTGTGGTAATATTTCCGTAATACGGTGAGATACGGGACAGGAGCTCATCCTGTCCCGTTCTTTCGTGTGTGATTATCAGGAAAGTGTCAGGAGGAATGTAGTTCTTATGGAGTATCTCAAAGCCAATTCGGCGGGTATGGTGATGTTGTTCGTGGCGGCAATCGTGTTGGCGTTCACGTTTCAGTTCCGGCAGTGCCGAATCGAGCGTGACGGCAAATCCGTGAGCCCGTGGTGGTACCGGATCATTCAGCTCGGCGGCCTCGCGGTTGCACTGGTGCTTTTGTTTATGAACCTGAGCACGTTTGTCGGTTTTTTCTCGAATTTCCTGAAGCTTACGGGCGATGCGATTGCGGGAACGCTGGCGTACGGCGTTGTGGTCGTATTTGCATTCATCTACGCGGCAAAGCTCGGTGCGTACCTCGCGTCGCTGGGGCAGCGCACGGAGGTCGACAAGAAGTTCGATGCGGATGAGGTGGTGCAGTACCTGGTGAAGGATGCCAATGCCGGCGCGAAGGAGATACTCATTTTCCGCGATCGTCTCGAGGGACGCCGCAGCTACACGTTTGATGTCGACGGCTACAATCATGCTGCATTTTCCGAGTATGGCTGCAAAGAGCTTGCGGGCTACGTGATGCGGCACACGGAGACGAAATACACGAAGACGGTGTGCCATGGTCTGGCCGGCCCGAGCGGTCCGCACATCAACAGCAATTCCGCGAGCGAGGGCGCGCAGTACAAGTTTTCGCACATGTTGCTGAAGAAGGTTGATTGATCGATCCGATTTGACGTAGAGGCGAGATTTGTGAACGGGGGAGATACTATGAATCGAAAGAAAGTTGCATTGTTGATCGGAGGCATTTGTCTTGTTGTCGCAATTGCTCTGTTGGTGATCAAGGTCGCCATTCCGGCCTCGAAGCGCGTGAAGCGCGAGCCGACGCCGACAATTCCGGCGGTGATTCCGCAGGGGAGTGTTGTTGTCTGGCGCCGGACGGCCACCATTTTCTCGAAGAACGGGTCTGCCGAGTATTACCTGGACAAGTACCAGTACGATGAGTACGGCCGCTGCATCGTGAACACCCACTATGACCCGGAAGGCGGCTCGGAGAATACGCTGTACGAGTATGATGAGGCGACGCATCATACCATGGAGTGCGTCGTAAGGCGCGACGGCGATATCATCACCGAGAAGCGGGCCGAAGTGTACAACGAGAAGGGTGACAAGGTCGGGGTTGTCATGTGGAGACACAACGGTGAGAAGCTTGTCAAGACCTACGAGACCGTGTACGAAAAGGATGCGTTCGGAAACGATGTTTTGATCGCTGATATCGGTTACAACTACGACGGAAGTGTTTCGAGCCTTGTGTGGACCGTTTACAAAGAGGAGAGTCGCTGGTTGTGCCGGCAGAGGTATACGAACTTTGGCAAATTAAGCGGCAACAACGGCGACTGGAGAGCAATCGCAGATGCTGCGGAAGACTCGGATTCCGAACTCGAGGCAATCACGGAGTATGACGAGCAGGGAAGAGTTACCCGCGAGTTTAAGGTTTTGGATAACGGCGAGTGCTTTCTGACGGAGAAGACGGAATACCATGAGGGGAAGAGCGTTACATTTTCCTACTTTGACGACGGGCATGAGAGCGTTGCCGAAAGGGATGACGAAGGTCGGATTATTCTGAGGGTAACGAAAGATGAATTCGGAGTTGCGCTCAGCAGGTCGGAATCCACGTACGAGGAGCTTCCGTCGGGCGGATACCGGGAGGCGATCGAAACGAAGTATCTTGACGGCTCCGGACCGAATTACGGCGGTGCGTATGAATATAATGCAAACGGTGACCTTGTGAAGAAGACCTTCTGGAATGACGAGGTCGGCGAGATGATCGATACGCTGAACACGTACGATGATCAGGGGCGTCTTGTCAAGCGAGAGCGGCCGGAGTACAAGGAAGTCTGGACGTTCGATTACGATGAATACGGCAATCTGATCAAAATGACCGGCAAGTCGGAAGATTGGGGAACAGAGACGGAGGAGTTTATCAATGCTCCGTTTGTCCTCGAAGAGGAGAAGGTGAAAGAGGGTGAATCGTACTTCTGCCCGCTGTACCTGGAACCGTAACGCAAAGCGAATAGTTCGGAATAATAAAACCGCCTCTGTTGCCGGTGTGGCAGCGGAGGCGGTTGTTTTTTACTTGCAATCAGGCGGATCAGATCAAGTCGATGTCCTTTGGCATCGTCACGGTCGCCTTGCCGTCCGCGAACGGACCGGGCAGAGCGGAGACACCGCGGTGATTGCCGAGGATATCGGTGTCGAAGACGATCGCGGTTCCGTCGGGATCCTCGAAGCGCTGCTCGGGCTCAAACGCACAGCCCAGGGTATCGCTGTCCACGATGGCATCGCGGAACTCGCCGATGATGTCGTAGACGTTCGTCTCGAGCGTGTATTCGCCGTCTTTCTCAACGAGGCGGACGTACGGCTTCTTGCCTGCGGCCTCGTCCGTGAAGTAATCGGTCTCGTGCTCCCAGGCCTTTGCGCCGCCCAAGTAGGCGTTGCCGCGGCTCCATACGGGCAGGTGCGCAAAATGATACTGCGCCATTTTCCCCATGTTCGCGGGCTGGTCGAGTTCGAACCAGTTGATCCACTCCTCGTACGTCGGATAGCCGTTGAAGATGGCCGTTCCGACGGTCGTGTTGTCACCGCGCTCGTAGCCGAGACGAACCTTCTCGTCATCGTCGTCCGCGCGATACATCTGAAGGAAAATGTTGTTGTAGAAGCGGTTGTCGCCGTGCAAAATGCTCATGAAGCCCGCGACCTCGGTGCGGTGGCGGATGTGGTACGGCGTGTAGCGAGGCTGGTTTTTGCCGTTTACGATGTTGTCCGTGCCGCCGCCGACGGAGGTGAACGAGCCGGCGATCAGGTTGTGAACGCAGGCGATGCCCTCGGTCGCGATGCGGATGCCCGCGCGGGAGAGCAGAATGTTGTTGTCAATGAGCGTCGGGCCGTGGCCGACCTCGACGAAGATGTCCTGCGCCATCATCGAGCCTGCGGCGCGAGGCGTGCCCTCGGGCGCGTGGTTGTCATGCAGGAAATTCTGCGTAATGCGCGTGCCCTGCGCCTGCCAGTCGCACCAGATGCCCATCGTGGAGTGGTGGATGTGGTTGCGGCGGAAGACGACGTCAATCGCGGCGTGGAATTTGATGCCGGAGATCTCGGCGCCGCCGAGCTCCTGCATATTGTTGATGTGATGAATGTGGTTGTCCTCGATCAGGCTGAAGACGCAGCCCATGCGGCCGACGATGCCGGCCTGCTCGCAGTGGTGGATGTGGCAGCGGCGCACGATGTGGCTGCCGACCTTCTCCTTGAGCCATCCGTGGTACTGGCCGCGGCACACGGCGTCGCGCTCCATCTGCGTGGGGCTCTTGACGCGCTTGTAGGTGAAGTAGTGGTCATTTTCCTCATCGTAGTACTTGCCCAGGGAGATACCGCAGCACTTGCTGTTGTACACCTCGCAGTCCTCGATGATCCAGCCCTTCGACCAGTGCGGGCCGATCATGCCGTCCTGGAACGCCGCAGGCGGAGCCCACGTTGTCGCCGCCTTCGAGACGGTGAAGCCGGCAAATGTGATATAGCCGATGCCGGTCTCCGAGGGGAAGAAGCAGTTGCGGCGGACGTTGATCTCGACGGTCTCTTTATTGGGGTCGATCTCCTGAAAATTCGCGTAGATCACGGTCTCGTCGCCATCCTGCTCGGCGTACCACTGGTACACGGACTCCTCCGGCTTCCACGAGGGCTTGTACACCTCGGCCTTGATGCAGTCCGCAAGCGATTCCGCCTCGTAGAGAGCGCGGTCGTTTACGTACACGCAGCCGGTGTGACGGATCGCGGAACCGAAGTACCAGTCACCGTAGACGCGCGTCGTGTAGGGGTTGTAGTTTCCGAAGACGCCGTTGTTCACACGGGCAATCCAGACCGTGCCCTCGTAGGGCTTCCAGCCGGTCAGCACCTCGGCGCCGGTGATGTGCGCCGCAAGAGGCTTCTCCGAGCGGTAGGTGATGCGTGCCGCCTCCGTGCCCGCGAAGCGCGGGTTCACGTACTCGCGATAAATGCCCGGCGCGACGATGACCTCGTCTCCGGGACGCGCCACCGCGGCGGCGTCGTTGATCTTCTTAAAGGGCATCTGACGGCTGCCGTTGCCTTCTCTGCCGGCCGCCGCATCGACGTAATAAATCATGGGTTGTTTCCTCCTCATTCCGGGGTGCCGGGACGGTTGTCGCCGGACCGCTTTGTTCCGTCCATTGTAGCATGTTTTATCGTGAAAAAGAATGGGATTTGTCAGCATTTGACGCGCTGTTTTGCATCGAAAAATCCCGTTGCCTTTCCCCTGCCGTTATGGTATCATCATAGTAGTGTCGGAGTACTGCGCCCTGGTGGTTTTCGACGCTTGTGCGACGGTATTGCAGCGGCCCGCAAAAATGCTGCGGGGCGGAAAGGAGAGAAATGGAGAATTTGAATGTAAACAAGGCGGAATTTGAACGGTTGATCGCGGGCGAAGTGCCCGTTCTGGCGGACTTCTGGGCATCGTGGTGCGGTCCGTGCCGCATGATGGGTCCGATTGTGGAGGAGATTGCAAAGGAGCACGCCGAGCTTCGCGTTGTGAAGGTGAACGTGGACGACGAGCCCGACCTGGCACAGAAGTATAAGGTGATGAACATTCCGACGCTTTTGTTGTTCCGCGGCGGAGATATCATCAAGCGTCAGATCGGCGCGGTGAGCAAGGGCAAGCTCGAGGAGATTCTTGCGGATCTGTAATCGGATTCGCCTCGTTTTGATGCGTCAGAATATTGTTGCGTATTGGAGGATTACATGATTACGAAAGACATTCTTTATGTCGGCGTGAACGACCACAAGGTGGATCTCTTCGAGGGGCAGTACGATGTGCCCAACGGTATGGCGTACAACTCGTATGTCATCCTGGACGAGAAGATCGCGGTCATGGACACGGTTGATCGGAATTTTACGCACGAATGGCTCGATAACGTGGCCGGCGCCCTCGCGGGCAGAAAGCCGGACTACCTTGTGGTTCAGCACATGGAGCCGGACCACTCGGCCAATGTCGTGAATTTCTTAAACACCTACCCGGAGGCTACGGTGGTTTCCTCCTCGAAGGCGTTTACGATGATGAAGAACTTCTTCGGCAAGGACTTTGAGGACCGCAGGATCGTGATCGGCGATGGCGACACGCTTTCGCTTGGCCGACACACGCTCACGTTCGTCGCGGCGCCGATGGTTCACTGGCCGGAGGTTATGATGACGTATGATGCCTGCGACAAGGTGTTATTTTCCGCGGACGGCTTCGGCAAATTCGGTGCCCTCGACGTCGAGGAGGACTGGGCCTGCGAAGCTCGCCGCTATTACTTCGGCATCGTCGGCAAATACGGCGTGCAGGTGCAGAATGTGTTGAAGAAGGCGGCAACGCTGGATATCCGGACGATCTGCCCGCTTCACGGACCGGTGCTCACGGAGAACCTCGGTTACTACATCGGGCTGTACGACACCTGGTCTTCGTACACGCCGGAGACCGATGGCATCGTCGTGTGCTACACGTCCGTGTACGGCAACACGAAGCAGGCTGCTTTGCTTTTAGCGGACAAGCTCCGCGAGTACGGCGCGCCGAAGGTGGCGGTCAACGACCTCGCCCGCTGCGACATGGCAGAGGCGGTGGAGGATGCGTTCCGCTACAGCAAACTGGTGCTCGCCACCACGACGTACAATGCGGACATTTTCCCCTTCATGCGCGAGTTCATCGAGCACCTGACGGAGCGCGGGTTCCGCAACCGCAAGATCGGTATCATCGAGAACGGTTCCTGGGCGCCGCAGGCTGCCAAGACGATCCGCTCGATGTTTGAAAACAGCAAAAACATCGTCTTCGCCGACACGACCGTGAAGATCATCTCGGCTCTGAATGACGAGTCGAAGCAGCAGGTGGACGACCTGGCGCGCGAGATGTGCCAGGAGTACCTTGCGATGCGCATGGACGGTGAGGAGAAGAAGAACGATTTAAGCGCTCTGTTCCGCATCGGCTACGGCCTGTACGTCCTCACGACAAACGACGGCAAGCGCGACAACGGTATGATCATCAACACGGTAACCCAGGTGACGAGCTCGCCGAACCGGGTTGCTGTGTGCATTAACAAGCAGAATTATTCGCACCATGTGGCGCAGCAGACGGGCATCATGAACGTCAACTGCCTCTCGGTGGACGCGCCGTTCTCGGTGTTCGAGAATTACGGATTCCGCAGCGGCCGCAACATCGACAAGTTCGAGGGCGTTGAGACGATGAAGTCGGAAAATGGTCTCGTCGTTCTGCCGCAGTATGTGAATGCGTTCCTGTCCCTGAAGGTGGAGCAGTACCTTGATCTGGATACCCACGGAATGTTTGTGTGCTCCGTCACGGAGTGCCGCGTTCTTTCGGACCGCGAGACGATGACTTACACGTATTATCAGAACAACGTGAAGCCGAAGCCGCAGACCGAGGGCAAGAAGGGGTATGTGTGCAAGGTGTGCGGTTACGTCTATGAAGGTGATGAGCTGCCGGACGATATCGTCTGCCCGCTTTGCAAGCACGGTGCGGCGGACTTCGAACCGATCACCTGATGCGAACGGGGAATCGGTAAAAGGGGTAAAAGTATGATGGAAAAAAGAATCATGGAGACGACGGGAACCGAGAATTCACTGCTTGGTTTCGGCTGCATGCGGTTTCCCACAAAGGACGGTAAGATCGACAAAGAGCGCTCGGCAAAGATGATCGACATGGCTTACAAGGCGGGCGTCACATACTATGACGTAGCATATCCTTACCACGGCGGTGAGGCGGAGCCGGTGCTCGGCGAGATCTTGAAAAAATACGACCGCAGCACGTTCCACCTGGCGACGAAGCTTCCGTGCTGGGAGGTTCACAGCCTCGACGACGCGAAGCGTCTGTTCGCGTATCAGCTGGAGCGTCTGCAGGTTGACTATGTGGATTACTACCTCCTGCACGCGCTCGACATCAACCGTTTCCGCGAGATGGTGTCCTACGGTGTTCCGGAGTACCTTGCCGAGATGAAGGCACAGGGCAAGATCCGCAACCTCGGATTTTCCTTCCACGACCGCTTCGAGTCGTTCGTGGAGATCATCAACTACCGTGACTGGGATTTCTGTCAGATTCAGTATAACTACATGGACCGCGATGAGCAGGCCGGAGACAAGGGCGTTGCGCTGGCGACCGAGAAGGGAATTCCTTTGGTAATTATGGAACCCATCAAGGGCGGTACGCTTGCGACGCTGCCGGACGAGGTAATGGAGCCTTTGCGCGCCATCCGTCCGAACGCTTCCGCGGCATCCTGGGCGCTTCGCTTCGTGGCGAGCCGTCCGATTATCAAGGTCATTTTGAGCGGTATGTCCGCCGAAGATCAGGTTGCGGACAACCTCAATACGTTCGTCAACTATGAGCCGTTGACGGCGGAGGAGGAGAAGGCGGTCGAGGAGACCGCGGCGCGCATCCGCGCACGCGTTCACAACGGCTGCACGGGCTGCCGGTATTGTATGCCTTGCCCGAACGGCGTCGATATCCCGCGCAACTTCTCTATCTGGAACCAGTTCGGAATGTACGGCAACGTCGGCAACATGAAGTGGAACTGGGATCGTCTCGACGATTCCGCGAAGGCAAAGAACTGCGTGGAGTGCGGTGCCTGTGAGGCGGCCTGCCCGCAGCATCTTTCCATCCGCGAGAACCTCGCGGCACTGCAGGCGGAACTTGACGAGGCGGCACGTTGAGCGGCAACATAGATGGCAAGGTGACAAAAGAACTGTCCCCTTGTCACGCCGTAATCTTTGACCTGGACGGTACGCTGATCGACACCGAGAAGCTGTACCGCAGATATTGGCCGGAGGCGCTTGCACACTTCGGTTACGAGCTCTCGGACGAGCGGGCATTGATGCTCCGCTCGCTGGGAAGGCCGTTTGCGCCGGCGCAGTTCCGTGCGTGGTTCGGCGAGGATTTTGATTATCCGGCGGTTCGCGCATATCGCGGGAAACTGATCGAGGAGCACATCGCAAGAGAGGGCGTTGCGGCGAAGCTGCACGCGAAGGAGGCGCTCACCGAGCTTCACAAAAGAGGCATCACGGTGGCCATTGCGACGGCGACCGACCCGGAGCGGACGAACCGGTATCTGAAGCTGGCGGGGCTTAGCGGATTGATCCCGACGATCATCAGCGCGACGATGGTGTCGCAGGGAAAGCCGGCGCCGGACATTTACCTCTATGCGTGCCGCGAACTCGGGCTTCCGCCCGAGGCGTGCATCGCAGTCGAGGATGCGCCAAACGGCGTAAAAAGTGCGTATGAGGCCGGATGTCGGGTCGTGATGATTCCCGACCAGACAGAGCCGGATGAGGAGATTCGGAGCATGCTGTATGCCCGCGCGGACTCGCTTGCGGAGATCCCGGACATCGCAGCGAAAGAGGCGTAAGCCTTTTGGAGGAGACCATGGATACGAAGACGGCACCAGAGATTGCCGGAGCGCTCGGTATCGGTTGGAATCTCGGCAACAGTTACGATTGCCACGGAACGTGGTTTGACAATGTCCGCATGGAGACGGCGTGGGACAACCCGATCGTCACGCGCGATTTCGTCCGCTTTGTGGCGCAGGCGGGATTCCGCACGGTGCGTATTCCCGTGACGTGGTACATGCATATGGACGAGAGCGGCACGATTGCGGAGGAGTGGCTCAAGCGCGTGCGGCGCGCGGTCCGCATGGTGCTGGCGGAGGGGATGTACTGCATCCTCGATTGCAAGCACGACTGCGGGCACATGATCTCCTACGGCGGAGGATGGGTCAACGCGACGAGGGAGAATTTTGCGAAAAATGAGTCCCGCGTGCGAGCGATGTGGACGCAGATCGCGGAGTATTTTAAGGACGAGCCGCAGGAGCTTTTGATCGAGGGCTTCAGCGAGTGCATGAACGCGGAGTGTGAGTGGTTTATGCCCTCGGAGGAGGAGATGGAGGTCGTGAACGACTGGAATCAACTCTTCGTCGAGACGGTGCGTGCAACCGGCGGGAACAATGCCGAACGATGCCTGATCGTGACGCCGTATGCGTCCGGGGCGACCCCGTACCTGTTGAGCGGCTTCCGGCTTCCGGAGGACACCGTGAAGGACCGGTTGCTTTTGGGCGTTCACCTCTATGTGCCGCTCGGGTTTACGTCGCGGACGGCGACATGGACGCGGCAGACGGATGAATTTGACTGCCTCTGCGAGGAGGAGTTGGAGAGAGCATTTGTCGACATCGATTCCGGAACAGAGGAGCTCGGAATTCCGGTTGTGATCACGGAGTTCGGCGCGATGGAACGCGCCAATGCTCCGGAGCGTGCGGCGTATGCCGGTGCGCTGGTGGCTCTTGCCCATAGGCGCGGGATGCCGTGCCTGTATTGGGACAACGGCAAGGACTACTGCCTTTTGAAACGGGCAGAACGCGAGGTAGCCTACCCCGGGGTTCTGGCCGCGATGATGGCCTCGGCCCGCTATGTGCGCGGCGACGAGGGATGAGTTTGTGCATGTTCGCGTAAGCGATGCAAATAAAGTTCGAGGAGGACGGTATGGTAAACAAGAGGGAATTGCTGGAAAACATGTGGGACAAGGTCGCGGACATCCGGGACGGCATGAGCGAGATCGAGGAGAACATCTACACGATCTCCGACTGCATTGACGCGAAGAAATTTTTTGCCCCGGAGGCTGCGGAGACGGTGATGAAGAATCTTGACAAGATAGAGCAGGCGAGTGCGTTCTGCAAGGACAACTACGAGTCCTTGAGCGGTGAGGAGTTCAGCTTCGAAAAGATCGAGAGCCTGGAGAAGAGCCTTCGCGAGATCGACATTCTCTTAAACAACCAGGAGGAGGTCGAGGCAGCCAAGCGCTTCTTAGCGCTGTCGTGCGCGGACGAGATTGCCCGCCCGTACCTCGTTGAGGAGCAGGAGAAGCTTGCCGGAATCCTCGGCGACGAAGATTCCTTTACGGTTGCGCGCGATCTGGATCGCCTTGCCGGACTGCGCCCGTACGCGCGGTATCTGAAGGCATTTGACGAGAAGCGCATGGTTTCGGTTCTTGATTACATCGCAGAGCTTCGCGAGCGCTTCCACGACGAATTGGTTGCAGCCCTCCTCGACAAGCAGATTTCGGAAAATGTACCCGCTCCGGCAGAGGAGCCTGCGAACGAACCCGAGATTGCCGAACCCGAGATTGAAGCGCCTGTAGCGGACATCGAAGCGGACGAGCCTGAGATCGCCGAGCCCGAGATTGAGGCACCGATTGCTGACGTAGAAGCGGACGAGCCTGAGATCGCCGAGCCCGAGATTGAGGCACCGGTTGAGGACATTGACGCCGACGAGCCCGACATTGCGATTCCTGTGGATTCCGACGAGGACGAGCCGGAGATTTCCATCCCTGTGGATTCCGAGGAGGAGCCGGAGATTGCGGCACCCGCGGACGAGCAGAAGTGGGAGCCCGAGGTATCTTTCCTGTTCAATTCCGACGATGCGGCCGACGAGCCTGCGGCACCGGTTGACGAGGCGGAGCCCGAGGACAGCTGGAGCATTCCGGTAGACGCAGCGGAGGATGCTGCCGAGGCGGTTGCAGAGGTTGCCGAGGACGTCGCGGAAGCGGCCGACACCGTAGCCGAGACCGTTACGGAAGAGAAACCGAAGGAGAGCACCGGATTCTTCGGACGCTGGTTCTAAGCGATATTGGCACAAACGAAACGACAAAAGGCGGGACGATGCTCCCGCCTTTTTCTCGTTGAATTTTCCGGGCGGTTGTGATACAATGACCGCGATTGTGAATTGTTCACGGAGGTGTGCAATGATAGCATTTTTGAAAATCAGTTGGGACTGGATTTCCAACCCGACATTACTGAAGATCGTGTCCAATCCGTACCTTCTTTTTGTGGTCGGATTGATCCTTTTGATCAAGGGCGGCGACTGGTTCGTGGACGGCGCTTCGGGAATCGCGCAGAAGTTTCATGTGCCCGAGATCCTGATCGGAGCGACCGTGGTTTCCATCGGAACGACGCTTCCGGAGGTCATGGTTTCGGCGGGCGCGGCATTCCGCGGAAACAGCGGTATCGCCTACGGCAACGCGCTCGGCTCGATCGTGTGCAACACGGCGCTGATCGCAGCGCTCACGATTGCCATCCGGCCCTCGAAGGCGGACCGCAAGCCCCTCATTCTGCCGGTGACATTTTTCTTCCTGGCAGCGGCCGTGTATGTGGGCGTTGCGTATGTGACGAAGGACTTTAACCGCGGCGTGGGCATTCTGTTGCTTGCGATGTTCGTGGTTTACATGGTTTTGACGGTTCGCCAGGCGATTCGCGGCAACCGCGCGACCGCATCAACGGAAAATGCAGCCGACAAGCCCGCGGAGGCTTCCGCAGGAGAGCCCGCAGAGGCTTCGGAAGAGAAGACCGCGGAGCCGGAGAAGTCCGAGGAGACTTCGGGCAGCCGCGCATTGTGGTTTCTGCTGTTTTTGCTTGTGCTCGGCGCAGCGTTGATCGCCGTCGGCGCTGACCTTCTGGTGGACAATGCGGAGATCATCGCGTCCCGCTTCGGTGTGCCGGACAGCGTGATCGCGCTTACGGTCGTAGCGCTCGGAACGTCTCTGCCGGAGTTGGTGACGGCTATCACGTCACTTGTGAAGGGGCACAGCTCGCTGTCGCTCGGAAATATCATCGGTGCGAACCTCTTTAACCTCGTACTGGTGAGCGGTGCGGCGATCACGATCCGCCCGTTCGGACTGCCGTGCGAGAAGTCGCTCTTCGGCATCAACTCGTCGCTTCTGGTGGACATCCCGGTGGTGCTTTTGGTGATGATCATCCTCACGGTTCCGACGCTTCGCCGCGGAAAACTGGTGCGTGCGCAGGGTGTGGCACTGCTTGCCACGTATGCCGCATTTATCGGCTTCCAGATCTTCTCGGCGCTTTGCCTGTAAAATAACAGTGAGTTCATTTTTCGAACGCCGTCGTCCGGTACGCTGTGACCGAGCGGCGGCATTCGTGCATTATTCGTGAATTATGCAATATCTATATGCATTAGGGCAAATAGTGCTTTTCTTTTTACGAAATTTTTGGTATACTTACTACGATTGCGGACGTGTTCCCTGAAGCGTCCGAAGAGCACCTGACAGAAGTGGAGGTTTTACTATGGTCAACAAGGATTCGAAGGAGCCTGTATACGAGGCTGAGATCGAGATAGAAGGAACGGAAGGACAGGCTGTAGTGTCGGATGACGTCATCGCGACGGTGGTCGGTCTTGCCGCAGCCGAGGTCGAGGGCGTTGCCCATCTGCCCGGCAATATGACGAAGGAAGTCATCGGCCGCAACGGCATCAAGAACAATTCCAAGGGCGTTCGCATCAGCTTAAACGACGGCCGCGTCGCTACCGAGCTTTCGGTGTGCGTACAGTACGGCTACAGCGTTCCGAAGGTTGCGAAGAACGTGCAGGAGAAGGTTCGCCAGGCAGTCGAGAGCATGCTCGGATTTGAGTCCGACAAGGTGACGCTGCACGTGGTCGGCGTGGACCTTGACCGCAGATAATTCCGGAGGCAGACAGACGATGGATAACAACAATGTTTCGGTTGTGCCCGAGCAGGAGGAACTGCGCACGAGAATCACGGCGCACGAGCTTCGCAGGCACACGTTTGTGACCCTGTTTCTGACGGGATTTCACGAGAATGCGGAGCGTGAGGAGATGGCGAGACGCTATCTTTCCGACCTTCCGTACGTGCCCGAGGTGCAGGACCGCATTTATGCAAGATACCGTCAGGTGGCGGAGAAGATCGGCCGCATCGATCCGATGATCGGCAAGTCTTCGCACGGATGGAATCTTCGCCGCATCGGCAAGGTGGAGCTCAACCTGATGCGCATCGCGGTGTTCGAGATCTACTTCGACGAGGAGATTCCCCGCGAGGTGGCGATCGATGAGGCGGTGGAACTCGGAAAGCGCTACGGCGGCGAGAACTCTCCCGCGTTCATCAACGGAATCCTCTCCGAGGTGATGCGCAATTATCCGCCCGAATCGGTGACGGACGAGGCGAAATAAGGACGACGCAAAGTAAGACGAGGAACATGCGATGGAACGGACGTATCGGGTTTCCCAGGTGAATGCGTATGTGCGCAATCTCCTGGAGGGAGACCGGATGCTCTCCCGACTGACGGTGGAGGGCGAGGTCTCCAACTGCAAATACCACCCGTCGGGGCATGTGTATTTTTCCCTGAAGGAACAGGACGCGCAGCTGGCGTGCGTGATGTTTGCCTCCGCGAGGGCGCGGGGCCTCACGTTCGCGATGCGCGACGGAATGCAAGTGCAGGTCACGGGACGAATCTCTTTGTATGACCGGGACGGGCGGTGCCAATTGTACGCGACAGCGGTGCGGCCGGCCGGGCTCGGGCTTTTGTATGAAGAGCTCGAAAAAAGAAAGCGTGCCCTGTACGAGGAGGGCCTCTTCGACGAGGCGCACAAGAAGCCGTTGCCGCCGCTTCCGAAGCGGATCGGCATCGTGACGGCCGAGAAGGGCGCGGCGCTGCAGGACATCCTGCAGATTCTCAGACGACGCAATCCTTACCTGCAGCCGGTGCTGTCCCCCTGTCTGGTGCAGGGCGACGGAGCGGCAGCCTCCATCTGCCGGGCGATCCGCCGGATCGAGAAGGCCGGTGTCGACGTGATCATCGTCGGACGCGGAGGCGGTTCCATCGAGGATCTGTGGGCATATAACGAAGAGATTGTTGCCCGGACCGTGTACGACTGCGAGATTCCCGTGGTGTCCGCGGTGGGGCATGAGATCAACACGACATTGATCGATTACGTGGCGGACGTCGTGGCACCGACACCGTCCGCGGCGGCCGAGCTGGTCTCCTACAAGAGCGAGGACCTCGATGCCCGGCTCGTGGACCTTCACGCGGCATTGTACCGCGCGATGGCGACGCGGATCGAGGCGGAGCGGACGAAGATGGAGACGCTCGCGGCAAGGCTTCGCTACACAAGTCCCGCGAATCGTCTCACGAGAGACCGGGAGACGGTCTCGGAGGCGGCTGGAAGACTTCGCTGGCTGATGCGCAGAGCGCTCACGGATGAGCGGACAGCGCTTATACACCGCGAGGAACAGCTGCGGAAGATAATGCCGCAGCGGCTGCGGCAGGCACGCGCGGACCTGGGGGTGCTGGCGGCGAGACTCGAGGGCTTAAGCCCTGCGAAGACGCTCAGCAAGGGGTATGCGTACGTGACAACGGAGGTCGGACCGGTGGTGTCGGCGGAATCCCTTCGGAAGGGAAGCCGGATTCGCGGATATGTCGCGGACGGAGGATTTGACGCCTGCGTCGTCGATGTTTGGAGAAATGAGGACACAAAGAATGAGTGATAAAAAGAAATCGCCGAAGAGCGCGAAGCCCGCGGAGCCGGAGCTCACGCTCGCCGAGGGGATGGAGCAGCTCACCGAGATCATTCGCAAGATGGAGGAGGGCGGCCGTCCTTTGGAGGAGACGTTTGAACTCTACAAGGAGGGTCTTACGCACCTGACGAGATGCAACGCGCAGATCGACCGGGTGGAGAAGGAGCTCGAGATTCTGGAGGAAGGCGGCAGCGGCGATGATACCTGAGAAAGACAAAAAGAGAGCGGAGCTCGCTGCGGAGATCACCGAGCGGATCCGCCCGTTTGTACCGTCCACGGACGGTTATCAAAAGATTCTGACCGAGGCGATGGCGTACAGCGTCTTCAACGGCGGCAAGCGCCTTCGTCCGATGCTGATGCTTCTCACGTACCGCGCGCTCGGCGGCGCTGCGGCGGAGGAGAAGACCCTTGTGGATCCGTTCATGGCAGCGATCGAGATGATCCATTGCTACTCGCTCGTGCATGACGATCTGCCGGCGATGGACAACGACCGGTATCGCCGCGGAAACCTGACGACCCACGCCAAATACGGCCACGCGCTCGGCATTCTCGCCGGCGACGGCCTGTTGAACGCCGCGTTTGAGGCAGCTTTGGCGGCGGAGGAGCCGGACGGCAGCGGACGCCGCATCATCGCGGCGCTGCGCATCCTCGCGGAGAAGGCCGGAGCATTCGGTATGGTCGGCGGACAGACCGTCGACGTGGAGAAGACCGGACAGCCGATGTCGGAGGAGGAGCTCACGTTCGTGTACCGCCTCAAGACCGGTGCCTTGCTGATGTCCGCCATGCAGATCGGTGCGGTTTTGGCAGGGGCATCGAAGGAGGTTGTCGACGCCTGCGGCGAGATCGCGGAGCGGGTCGGCCTCGCGTTCCAGATTCAGGACGACATTCTCGACGTTGCGGGCACGATGAAAGAGCTTGGCAAGGCCATCGGCAGCGACGAGAAGAATCATAAGACGACATATGTGACTTTGCACGGTATGCGCGAATCCCGCGAGACGGAGGAAAACCTCTCCGAGGAAGCGCTCGCCATCCTCGCCGGATTGCCCGGCGGTGAGGCGAAGGAACCGCTGGCGGAGCTGATCGCTTCGCTTGTGGGAAGAACCGTGTGATGAAAGAGGACCTTAGCGAAATGAGCGATGTTTTGTCTACAATCAAAGCTCCGAACGATGTCAAGAGCGTTCCGGAGGAGCGTCTGCCGCGGCTTGCGGCGGACATCCGCAAGGAAATCCTTCGGACCGTCAGCAAAAACGGCGGACATCTGGCGTCGAACCTCGGAGCGGTGGAGCTCACGATCGCTTTGCACCGGTTTCTCACATTTCCCGAGGACAAGCTGATCTGGGACGTGGGACACCAATGCTATGCGCACAAGCTTCTGACCGGCCGGAGGGAGGAGTTTGCGACCCTTCGGAAAATGGGCGGCTTAAGCGGCTTCCCGAAGACGGAGGAGAGCGACTGCGACGCCTTCGATACGGGGCACAGCTCGACGTCGTTGTCCGTTGCGGCGGGCATGGCGAAGGCGCGTGACCTGCGAGGCGGAAACAACCGCATCGTTGCCGTGATCGGGGACGGTTCGCTCTCGGGCGGCATGGCCTACGAGGCGCTCAACAATATCGGACGGTTCCACACGAACGTGATCGTGGTCTTAAACGACAACGAGATGTCCATCTCGAAAAATGTCGGCGGTCTCGCCAACTACCTTGGACACCTTCGCATGTCGCAGGGGTACCTGAGTTTAAAGGACAATGTCGAGCGCAAGCTCAGCAAAAACCATATCGGCGAGGTGCTCGCCAAGGGAATCCGCAAGACGAAGGATTCCATCCGACAGATCATGATTCCCGGCGACTTTTTCGAGGAGCTCGGGCTCACCTATTTCGGACCGGTGGACGGACATTCCGTCGCCGACATCAACATGGCGCTGCAGGCTGCGGCGAAGATCCGCGGCGGCGTTCTGATCCACGTGATCACCAAGAAGGGTAAGGGCTACTCGCAGGCGGAGGAATCGCCGAGCCGCTTCCACGGCATCGGACCGTTCCGGCTGACGACGGGACAGCTTCGGTATCCTTCCTCGCAGCGCTCCTACACGGAGGTGTTCGGAGAGGCCTGTACGGACCTTGCGGCGGAGTACCCGGATGTGGTCTGCGTGACCGCGGCCATGGCAGGGGGCACCGGCCTCACGGAAATGGCGAGACGCTTCCCCAGACGCTTCTTCGACGTGGGAATCGCGGAGGAGCATGCGGTGACATTTTCCGCGGGAATGGCGACGAGCGGAATCATTCCGATCGTGTGCGTGTACTCGACATTTCTGCAGCGCGCGTACGACCAGATTCTGCATGATGTGTGCTTAAATCATAAGCATGTCGTGTTTGCCATTGACCGCGCGGGATTCGTCGCGGACGACGGCGAGACGCACCAGGGATTGTTCGACATCGCGTTTCTGTCGCAGATGCCCGGGATGACCGTGATGGTGCCCGCAAACGGAGCGGAGCTTCGGCAAATGCTCACTTTTGCGGTTGCGGCGGACGGCCCCGTGGCGGTCCGGTACCCGAAGAGCACCAAGGACTGCGACCTGCCGTGTGTTGCGGACGTCAAGCTCGGCAGATGCCTGGAGCTTCAGCGCGGCGAGCGCGTTGCGATCAGCTTCCTGGGGCCGTTTGAGAGCATGGTTCGCGAGGTGGCGGAGAATCTGGCGTCGGACGGCGTGACGCCGACAATCGCCAATGCGAGATTTGCGGCACCGTTCGACGAGGAGTGGATCCGCGGTCTTGCGGATTCGCACGAGACGTTCGTGACCGTTGAGGAGGGCGTATCCGCCGGCGGTTACGGCGAGACGATCGCCGCGTGGTGCAACGAGCAGGGAATCAGGCTTCGCGTCGTCGTGATTGCGGCGCCGAAGACATTTTTCGCGCAGGCCTCCCGCGAGGAGCTGCTTGCGGGCAGCGGACTCACGGCCGACGCCGTGACCGCGAAGATTCGGGGGCTGTTGTGAAGATTCGGTTGGACGTGTGCATGGTGAATCGTTTGCTGGCGGCGACTCGCGAGAAGGCGCGGGCACGTATCCTTGCGGGTGAGGTGCTCGTGGACGGCGCGGCGGTCACAAAGCCCGGGACCATGATTCCGGAGGACGCGCAGATCACACTCACCGGCGAAGGCGAGCGGTTTGTCGGGCGCGGCGGACGGAAGCTTGAGAAGATTCTGGCGGAGTACCGGCCCTCCCTGGAGGGCATGGCGTGCATCGATGTCGGTGCCTCCACCGGCGGTTTCACGGACTGCATGCTGCAGCGCGGAGCCGCGAAGGTTTTTGCCGTCGATGTCGGGACGGATCAATTGGCGGAGTCGCTTCGAAACGACCCGCGGGTGGTCAACCTCGAGAAGACGGACATCCGCACGCTGACGGCGGAAACGCTCGGCTGCGCGGCGGATTTTGCGGGAATTGACGTGTCGTTTATCTCGCTTGCGAAAGTGTTGCCGGCGGTTGCTTCGCTGCTTGCGCCGGGAGCGGAGCTGGGGTGTCTTGTAAAGCCGCAGTTCGAAGTCGGGCGGGAGAACATCGGAAAGCACGGAATCGCGGTTCGCGACGAGCGCGTTCACCGGGAGATGCTTCTGCGGGTGATCGCCTGCGCGAGGGCGGCAGGATTTGACGTTAAGGGAGTGTCGTACTCGCCGATCCGCGGCGGGAGCGGCAATCTCGAATATCTTCTGTACGCGACCTACGAGCCCGGGGCGGAGCAGTCCGCGGAGGGCGATGCGGCGGTTGCGGAAAGGACGGTACATGAAGCGTTTTTGCATTATAGCCAACAAGGAGAAAGATCCTGAGGGCAGATACGTCGCGGAGCTCGCGGAGTTTCTGAGAGCTCAGGGCTGCTCGGTAAACTGCTGTGAGCCGCTTGTCCCGGGGGAGGACGCGGAGGAGCGCCTTAAGAAGGTTCCATCGGGAACCGAGTGCGTTGTCGTTTTGGGCGGCGACGGTACGTTTTTGCACGCAGCGAAGGCGATGCTCTCATCGGAGGCAGCGATTCTGGGCATCAATCTGGGGACGTTAGGGTTCCTCACGTCGGCGGAGTACCACGGCGCAAAGGAAGCGCTTCTTAAGGTCATCCGCGACGAGTATTCGGAGCTTTCGATTCCGGCGCTGACGCTCGAGATGGGGGGACGCGAGTACACATCGACCGCGTTAAATGAGATCGTAGTTTCGAGAAACGGGTTCTCCCGTCTGATCCGGCTTCAGGTGCTGATCGACGGTGAGATCGTGTCGGACAACCTGAGCGACGGCGTCATCGTCTCGACCCCGATCGGGTCGACGGGCTACAGCCTGAGCGCAGGGGGACCGATCGTACAGCCGCATGCGAGGATATTGCTGATCACGCCGATCTGCCCGCACACGATGCAGGCGCGGCCGCTCGCGGTATCGGATGCGGATGTGATCACGGTCCGGGTGTTGAAGGGATCCCGGTCCATTCCGGAGGAGGCGGTCGTGTCCGCCGACGGGGATGAGATCGGCAAATTGAATGTGGGTGAAGAAATTACCATTCGGTTGGGTGCGTCGGCAGCGCGTGTGCTGCGCGTCGGCGGTGTGTCATTTTGGGAGCGAGTCAAGAGTAAATTGTAGCACGTGGGTGCGGAAAGGAAGACAGAGATGAAGTACAATCGACACAAATTGATTTTGGAATTGGTTACGCAGAAGAGCATTGAAACGCAGGAGGAGCTGGCACAGCTTCTTCGGGACCGCGGCGTCAAGGTGACGCAGGCGACCGTGTCCCGCGATATCCGTGAGATGAACCTCACGAAGGTGACGGGCGAGAACGGCAAGCAGAAGTACATCGTGCTCGACGCTTCGGGCATCCCGAACATGGTCGGCAGATACGCGAGACTTCTCAACGAGGCGGTTCTGGGAGCCGACACGGCGCGCAATCTTTTGATCCTGCGCACGAACCCCGGCCTCGCTTCGGCGGTCGGCGCGGCACTCGATGCACTCGGCCTCACGGGCCTTGTGGGAACCCTTGCGGGCGATGACACCGTATTTTGCGCATTCAAGCAGGACGAGGATGCGATCGCTGCGATCGACGAGCTGAAGGGCAAGATCACAACCGGCCTCGACGCCGTGACGTCGAAGCGCGGAAAGCGCCGTCGCGACGCGGAGAGCGCGGAGAGCGACGAAGTATAAGAGGGAGCATTTTCCTGCGTTTGCGCAGGGTTGCGATATACAAAAACAGAAAGATTGACAGGAGAAAGTTTTATGTCAGGACATTCCAAATTTGCCAACATTAAGCACAAGAAAGAGAAAAATGATGCCGCGAAGGGCAAGATCTTCACGCGCCTCGGCCGTGAGATCGCCGTAGCCGTCAAGGAGGGCGGCCCCGACATCAACAACAACTCGAAACTCAAGGATATCGTTGCGAAGGCGAAGTCGAACAACATGCCCAACGATACGATCGAGCGCAGCATCAAGAAGGCCGCGGGCGACGCGAACGCCGTAAACTATGAGTTCGTTTCGTACGAGGGTTACGGCCCGAAGGGAACGGCCATCATCGTCGACGCCCTCACGGACAACAAAAACCGTACGGCGGCAAATGTGCGCGCGGCGTTCACAAAGGGTCAGGGCAGCGTCGGTCCGATGGGCTGCGTGTCCTACATGTTCGACGAGAAGGGTCAGATCATCATCGACAAGGAAGACTTCGAGATGGATCCCGACGAACTGATGATGCTCGCTCTCGACGCGGGCGCAGAGGATTTTGCGGACGAGGAGGACTCGTACGAGATCATCACCGCACCGGATGATTTCTCGGCGGTTCGCGAAGCGCTCGAGGCTGCCGGCGTGCCGATGCTCGAGGCGGAGGTAACGAAGATCCCGCAGACCTATGTCGACCTCACGGACGAGACCGATATCAAGCTGATCACCCGCATCATCGACCTTCTGGAGGAGGACGATGACGTGCAGGAAGTATATACAAACTGGTCTGATCAGGAATAATTTATGACACGGATTCCGAATCCCCCGGAGAAAGGGAAAGGATTTGTATGCTGTCTGAATTACATGTAAAGAATTTTGCGATTCTCGACGAGGTTTCGGTGGAGTTCGGCAAGGGCTTGAACGTCCTTACGGGCGAGACCGGAGCCGGCAAATCGCTCCTGCTCGGGTCGGTCAATGCCGCACTCGGCGGCAAGGTCTCGAAGGACTTTCTGGGGTCCAACGGAGACTACGCGCTCGCGGAGCTTCTGTTCGACAACGACGAGTGCGTGCGCGACCTTTTGGAGCGGTACGAGCTTCCCGAGTCGGACATGCTCGTAATCTCGAGGCGCATCACCGACACGGGGCGGAGCGTAAGCCGCATCAACGGCGAGACGGTAAATGCCGCCATCGTGAAGGAGATCGCATCCCGCCTCTTCGACGTCCACGGTCAGCACGACCATCAGACGCTTTTGTACCCGGCGAAACAGCTGGCGCTTCTGGATCGCTACGCGGGCTCCGAGGCCTTGGCTGTGGCAGCGACGGTGCGAACGCTCGCAAGGGATTACCGCGCGGCAAAGAAGGAGCTTGCGGAGGCGGCCGAGCACGGCGCGGCGAGAGCGAGAGAGCTCTCGATGGCGCAATATGAGTACGACGAGATCATCGCCGCGAGACTGGTCGCGGGCGAGGACGATCTGTTGGAGGAGCGCTTCCGCGTTCTCTCGAACCGGGAGAAGCTGACGGAGGCGTGCGCGGAGGCGGACTCGGTGCTCTCCACGGACGGCGCGTCGGTCACGACGGGCATCGGAAGAGCGCTTCGGAAGCTCTCGAAAGCGTCCTCTCTGGACCCGAAACTCGAAGCGATCTACGAGGACCTGCGGCTTGCGGAAGAGCAGGTTGGCGATATCGCGGCGCGGCTTTCGGACTATCTCTCGGAGATCACCGGGACGGAGGCGGAGCTGGCCGAGGTCGGCGAGCGGCTTGACGTCATCAACCGCTTAAAATCCAAATACGGCCGCACGATCGAGGCGATCCTGGCATACGCCGAGGAGGCGGAGCGGACGATCGCCAAACTGTCGGATTTCGACGGCTATGTCGCCTCCCTCACCAAGAAGGTGGAGGAGTCGGAGCGGGCGCTCCGCACAGAGGCGGCGAAGCTTACGAAACTTCGCAGGAAAGCAGCGGACGAGCTGTCCGCGAAGGTGCGCGATTCCCTTTCGGAGCTTAATTTCTTAAGTTCCGAGTTCACGGTCGAGTTCCGTGAGCTCGAGGAGCCGGGCGAGACCGGAGCCGAGGAGGCGGAGTTTATGATTTCCGCCAACCCCGGAGAACCGCTCAGACCTCTTGCGAAGATTGCGAGCGGCGGCGAGTTGTCGCGCGTGATGCTCGCATTAAAGACGGCGAGTGCCGGCAAGGATGAGATCGAGACGTTATTTTTCGACGAGATCGACGCGGGAATCAGCGGACGCACCGCGCAGAAGGTGGCAGAGAAGCTTGCGGACGTCGCGCAGACGAAGCAGGTGATCTGCATCACGCATTTGCCGCAGATTGCGGCGATGGCGGACTGCCATTTTGAGATTTCGAAATCCGCGGAAGGCGGAAAGACGAGGACGACGCTTCGCAAGCTTGCGGAGGACGAAGTTCCGAGAGAGCTGGCACGCATGCTCGGCGGCGCGGAGATCACCGACTCGGTGATGGCCAATGCCAGGGAGATGCGCGAATTGGCGATACAGAAGAAATCCTCCGGAGGTGAAGCATGAGAAAACCGGGAAAGATCCGGATGCTTCTTGCCCTTGTACTTGCGGTTATCGTGTTGACTGCGGCTTGCGGCAAGGATGCGGAGAGACGAAAGTGGTCGGAGGAAAATGATACCCCCGAAAAAACTCCTACGGTTGAGCTTACGCCGGAAGTTACGGCGACTCCGCAGGTGACGGTTACCCAGGAGATAACACCGACGCCGACTCCCACGACAGAGCCGACTCCGACACTGTCTCCAGCACCGACTCCGATCGTGCTGCGGAGCATGGATGATGTCGACGCGTATCTGAAGTCGAAGAACGATGAGGATGATGCGAACGGAGAGGAGGATCGGTACTATCTCGAAATCGGACGTACGGGTGAGACGCAATGGTCTTACGTGCAGTTCCTGAATTACGAGGGCTATATAAATTCGGCAATGCTTCAGTCGCTTGTCCCTGAGGAGCTGATCAACGATACGATTCCCGGATTTATCGGGGCGACAACAATTGTCAATACCGGTGCGCAAGGCCTGATGAGAGTCGGATTTGTCATAGATATCGATAAGTGGACGAAGCCGGGCGAGGATTTTCAGCCGGTCATCTATGGGCTGAACGAGTTTAACCAGAGACTTTACGCATACGACACGACGATCGAGGGCAACATGGCGTCGATCCTGACGACGACCTTCGGCTCGTATGTATTGATCGACAAGGTCGCGTATGACGCTGCGCTCAAGGCTGCCGCGGAGGTTGATCTTTCGCAGGATCCCGGCACGGACAGCAACAACGACGGCATCAGCGATTACCTGACAAAATTGATGTGCGACGGCGTGATCCGCGCGGGTACCGGTGCAAAGATATTTAACGGTTATACGTATGAGCAGGTTCAGGAGAACGACGATGTCGACGGAGACGGAGTAAAGAACGGCGAGAAGTACAGCTTCCGCGACAAGCTTCCGATCCCCAAGGAGGCGGTGGTGTTCGACGGCAGATACTATGCGCGGTACGACACCGGCTACATCTGGGAGGATGTGGAGGCTCTGTGCGAGAGCTACGGAGGCCATCTTCTGACGATTACGAGCGCCGAGGAGCGCGATTTTGTGAAGGAGCTTCTTAAGGACGGCACGAAGTCCACATACTGGCTCGGCGCGACGGACGTTGAGACGGAAGGAGACTTCCGCTGGGTTACCGGCGAAGAGTGGGATTTTACCGACTGGGCGCCTCTTGAGCCGAACAACGACGGCGCGGAAGACTATGCCGAGATCGAGACGTGGAGCGATTACCGCTGGAACGACGGCGAGCGCGACGGCGATTACGGCGTGTTCAGCAAGAGTAACCACGGCTTTGTCTGCGAATGGGAAAGCGACGCGGTAAATGTCGTCGGATACGTTTATATCAACGGAATTAAAGTCGGACGGGCGATGTTTGAATATGATTGATTCTCCCGCACCGAGGGAAATACGAGGTTACTATGAAAAAGATTTTGTTTGCGGCTTCGGAATGTGTACCGTTTATCAAGACGGGAGGTTTGGCGGATGTGGTCGGCTCGCTGCCGAAGTACATCAACAAGGATGAATTTGACGTGAGAGTCATTCTGCCGAAGTATATGGCGATCCCGCAGAAGTACAAGGATCAGATGCGGTTCGTCACGAATTTTACGGTGAATCTCTCCTGGAGAAGCCAGTATGTCGGACTCTTCGAGATGGACTACGAGGGCGTCAAATTCTATTTCGTGGACAACGAGTTTTATTTCGCGGGCAACCGTCCGTACGGCTATATCCACGAGGACATCGAAAAATTCGCCTTCTTCTGCAAGGCGGTTCTCTCGGCATTGCCGGCGCTTGATTTCCGCCCGGACATCATCCACTGCCACGACTGGCAGACCGGCCTGATTCCGGTCATGCTTCACGACCGCTTCCAGGACAACGAGTTCTTCCGCGGAATCAAGACGATCATGACGATTCACAACTTGAAGTTCCAGGGCATCTGGGACAAGAAGTCGGTGATGGATATCACGGGATTGTCGGAGTATTATTTTACGCCGGACAAGCTCGAGGCGTACGGTGACGCGAACTATTTAAAGGGCGGCCTTGTGTACGCGGACCGCATTACGACCGTGAGCAACACGTACGCAAACGAGATCAAGACGCAGTTCTACGGCGAGGGTCTGGACGGCCTGATGAACGCCCGCAGCAACAGCCTTACGGGTATTGTCAACGGTATCGATTACAAGGAGTACGATCCGGCGACGGATCCGCTCATTTACAATAACTACGACGCAATCACGTTCCGCAAGGAGAAGAGCAAGAACAAACGCGCTCTCCAGCAGGAGCTCGGTCTCGACGTCAACGAGAAGATCTTCATGATGGGCGTGGTATCGCGTCTTACGGACCAGAAAGGCTTCGACCTGATCGACTACGTGATCGAGGAGATCTGCGCGGAGGATACGCAGTTCGTTGTGCTCGGCACGGGCGATCCGAAGTACGAGAATCTCTTCCGCCATTTCGAGTGGAAGTACAAGAACCGTGTTTCGGCGAGCATCTACTATAACAACGAGCGCTCGCACCGCATCTACGCGGCGTGTGACGCGTTCCTGATGCCTTCGCTGTTTGAGCCGTGCGGCCTGTCGCAGCTGATGGCGCTTCGCTACGGCACGGTGCCGATCGTCCGCGAGACCGGCGGTCTTCGCGACACGGTGGAGCCGTACAACCAGTACGAGAACAGCGGTACCGGCTTCGGTTTCTGCAACTACAACGCACACGAGATGCTTGCCACGATCCGCTACGCGAAGAGCGTGTACTACGATCACCGCCGCGAGTGGAACAAGATCGTCGACCGCGGTATGGCGAAGGATTTTTCGTGGACGAACTCGGCGAAGCAGTATGAGGATTTGTACAGATACATGTAACAAAAAGTTACGATAGCAAAGCACGTCCCACAGCCCCGTGTGTTGTGGGATTTGCCGCTTTTACGGAGGAAGAAACGATGCGTAAGGAAATGTGTCTTCGGGAGCTTTTGGCGGGAATCCCGCACGTGCTCATCGCGGGCAGCGAGGACATTTCGGTGAGAGGAGTCGTGTTTGACTCGCGGCAGATCTCGGGCGGCGAGGTGTTCGTCTGCGTCTCGGGAACGAAGGTCGACGGCCACACGTTCATCCCGATGGCCGCGGAGAAGGGCGCTGCGGCTGTAGTTGTGACGAGGGAGGACGCAGAGATTCCCGCGGGCGTGACGGCGGTCCGCGTTGAGGACGACCGCAAGGCGCTTTCCCTGCTGGCGGCGGCGTGGTTTGAAAATCCTTCCCGCAAGCTCACGACGATCGGAATCACGGGCACGAAGGGCAAGACGACGACCGCATATATGATTTACCACATGCTCAACGACGCGGGCGTAAAATGCGGCCTGATCGGCACGGTCGAGATCATCATGGGCGAGGAGCATCTGCATGCGACGCACTCAACACCGGAGTCTTTGCTCGTGCAGCAGTACATGGCGCGCATGGTCGAGGCGGGCTGCAAGGCGGTCGTGATGGAGGTTTCGTCGCAGGGCCTGAAGATGGATCGCGTGTACGGGATCGACTTTGATTTCGGTATCTTTACAAACCTCGAGCCGGATCACATCGGCGGCGATGAGCATCCGGATTTTGAGGATTACAAGAATTGCAAGAAGAAGCTCTTCTCCATGTGCAAGACCGGCATCTTCAACGCCGACGACGAGCATGCGGCGGAGATGATGGACGGTGCGACGTGCCGCAAGGTCACGTTCGGCGCATCGGAAGGGTGCGACTACCGCATGACGGACACGGCGCTTGTGAACGAGCCCGGCCACAAGGGCGTGGCATACCGCGTTGCGGGCGCGCGCGACATCACCGTGGAGACGGGCATTCCCGGACGGTTTAATATGTACAACAGCCTTGCGGCGGTGACGCTCGGGTGCGAGATGGGCATCCCGGAGGAGACGATGCTCGCGGTGCTTCGCGGTATCCGCGTGAGAGGCCGTGTGGAGAGCGTTCCGGTGTCGAAGCATTTTACGGTGCTTTTGGATTACGCGCACAACGGCATGGCGCTTCGAAGCCTTCTCTCGACGCTTCGCGAGTATCAGCCGAAGCGGCTCGTGTGCATGTTCGGCTGCGGCGGAAACCGCGCGAAGGATCGCCGCTACGACATGGGCGAGATCTCGTCGAAGATGGCGGACCTCTCGGTCGTAACGTCCGATAACCCGCGCTTCGAGGAGCCCGAGGCGATCATCGCGGACATTTTAGTCGGCATCGCGAAGGGACCGGGCGAGTATGTGACAATCCCGGACCGCAGGGAGGCAATCTCGTACGTTTTGGCGAACGCACAGGAGGGTGACTGCATCGTCATCGCGGGCAAGGGACACGAGGATTATCAGGAGATCCGTGGCGTCAAATACCCGATGGACGACCGGCAGATGATCCTGGAGGAGGCCGAAAAACTCGGCATCTCCAACGTTTGATTTTGCGAAAAATGAGCCCGCAAAAGCAGGGCGAATACGATACACAAGGATGGCATTCGGATGAGATATACGGCGTTGGAAATCGCAGAGGGCATGGGCGGACGGATTCTGTGCGGAGACCCCGAAAGAAGCGTCTGTGCATGGTCATTTTCCTCGAAGGAGGGTGATGCGGACACGATGTTCGTGCCGATGAAGGGCGAGCGCGTCGATGCGCATGATTTCATCGCGGATGCGTATGCGCAGGGGATGCGCGTGACGACGACGGAGCGCGGCGAGATCGTGCCGGGAACCGAAGAGATGACGTACATCTCGGTCGCGGATGCGAGAGCTGCATGGCAGCGGCTGGGCTCGTACTGGAGAGCAAAGCACGCGTCGGTTCCGATGATCGCCATCACGGGAAGCGTCGGCAAGACAACCACCAAGGAGTTGACGGCGACGGCACTCGCGCCTGCCGGAAACGTGCTTAAGACAAGCGGAAACCGCAACGGTCAGCTCGGTGTGCCGCAGATGATGGCGGAGCTTTCGGACGACACCGACTGCGCCGTGATCGAGATGGGCATGAGCCTGCCCGGCGAGATGGGACGGATTGCGGCGGTCGCACAGCCGACGTACGCGGCGATCACGAACATTGGCTTATCGCACATCGGAAACCTCGGCTCGCAGGAGGGCATCCGCCGCGAGAAGCTGGCAATCGTAAACTGCCTGCAGGAGGGCGGCATATTGTTCGTAAACGGCGATGATCCGATGTTACGCGTGCTGTGCCCGGACTGCCCGGATTATGCGGGACCGGATGATATTCTCATGTACGATGAGACGAGGGCGCGCTTTGCGGACCTCGCGGTTGTCGCATTCGGCGCGGCAGAGTGGTGCCGGTATCGCTACACGGAGGAGTGCCTGCGCGAGGACGGCGCGGAGTTTACGTATGTCAGCCCCAAGGGAAGCACGGCGGTGACGCTGCCGGTTGCGGGCCACCACAACGTCTCGAACGCGACGCTTGCGATCGCGGTTGCGGAGACGATGGGGATTTCGGCGGAGGCGGCTGCAGAGGCGCTTTCAACGTATCACCCGATTGCCATGCGAGGCGGTAGGGAGATGCTTAAGGGCGGCATTTTACTCATTGATGATACGTACAACGCGAGCCCCGACTCGATGAAGAGCGGGCTGTCGGTGCTGTGTGCTTCGAAGGCGAAGCGCCGCATCGCGATGCTCGCGGATATGTTTGAACTCGGAGACCACAGCGAGGAGGCACACCGGAGCGTGGGTAAATTCGCTGCGCAGATGCCGGTGGACATTCTGATCACCGTCGGAGAGGCCTCGAAGGCGATGGCGCAGGAGGCTGAGGCGGCCGGAAGAGAGTCGCTTACGGTGTACGCGTTCGACACGAAGGAGGAGGGGACGAAGAAGCTTCTGACGCTCCTTGCGGAAGGGGATGCCGTGCTTTTGAAGGGCTCCCGCGGAATGGGGCTCGACACGGTTGCGAAGGCTCTCCGGGAGAGATAAAGGGAGTTGGCAAATGGCTGCATATGCGGACGTTATCATAGATATCACGGCGCCGACGCTGGACCGCACGTTTCAATACGAGGTTCCCGCGGAGCTCGCTGCGCGCGCGGTGATCGGAGCGCCGGTCGCGGTCCCGTTCGGCAACGGTAAGGCGCCGAGGCGGGGTTACATTGTGGGCCTCTCGGACGAGCTGAAGGTCGACGCGCAGAAGCTTCGCCCGATCGCGAACATCCCGGACCGGGACTTAAGCATCGAGGACTCGCTTGTTGACCTCGCAAGGCAGATCCGGGAGCGCTACGGCGGCTCATTGTACGACGCACTTCGCGTCGTAATCCCGTCAAGACAGAAGGTGCAATCGGTTCCGAAGCGGATCGTAAAGCGCGCGGTCACCGCGGATGAGCTTGCGGCGGCAGCGCAGAAGCTGACGGCCCGCGAGACCGCGAAAGCCCGTCTCTACAAGGCTTTGGCGGAGACGGAGGAGATTCCCTACGAGCTTGTGACGGGGAAGTTGAAGCTTACAAAGGATGCCCTCGCAAAGGCCGAGAAGGAAGGCATCCTCACCATAGAGACAGTGGAAAATGACGCCCGCACCCCGGGCGAGGGTCTGACGGTGACGCTAAACGACGAGCAGGTCGCAGCCGCGGAAGCGGTGTTGGCGGCACCGCCCGAGTCGGTGTTCGTTTTGCACGGAATCACCGGCAGCGGCAAGACCGAGGTGTATCTTCGCGTCATCGGCGACATCGTTGCGCAGGGGAAGCAGGTCATCGTGCTGATCCCCGAGATCGCGCTTACGTACCAGACCGTGATGCGGTTTTACCGGTGCTTCGGCGATAAGGTTGCATTTGTCCACTCGAAGATGTCTGCGGGAGACCGCTACCGCATGCGGGAGCGCGCGAGAGCGGGCGAGATCTCGATCATGATCGGACCGCGGTCGGCGTTGTTCACGCCGTTTCCGAACCTCGGCATGCTGATCGTCGACGAGGAGCACGAGACGTCGTATCGAAGCGAATCGACGCCCCGTTACCACGCCGTGACGGTTGCGGTGATGCGCGCGAAAATGTGCGGCGCGAAGGTGATCTTGGGGTCCGCCACGCCGTCGACGGAGACTTACTTTAAGTGCGAGAGCGGAGAATACCGCCTGCTGACATTATCAAAGCGCGCGAAGGAGGGAGCGGCTCTGCCGAAGGCGGAGATTGTGGACCTTCGCGAGGAGATTGCGGCGCACAATTACTCCGTGATCAGCCGGCGTCTTCGGGCGGCCATCACGGACCGGCTTGCCAAGAAGGAGCAGGTGATGCTCTTTTTAAACCGCCGCGGATATGCGGGATTTGTGTCGTGCCGCGCGTGCGGTGAGACGGCGACGTGCCCGCACTGCGACGTGTCGCTTACGTACCATAACGACGGGACGCTACGGTGCCATTACTGCGGCTACCGGCGCGCGTACGAAAAGACGTGCCCGTCGTGCGGCTCCAAATTCTACCTCCCCTTCGGCCGGAGCGGGACGCAGAAGATCGAGGAGCTTGTCGCGAAAGAATTCCCGACCGCAAGAGTGCTGCGCATGGATGCGGACACGACGAAGGCGGCCGAGGACTACGAGGCGATTCTGACGGAATTTGCGGAGGGCCGCGGGGACATCCTGATTGGCACGCAGATGATCGTCAAGGGACATGATTTTCCGAAGGTGACGCTCGTGGGAGCGCTTGCGGCGGACCTGTCGCTGGGCGTTCCGGAGTACAACAGCGCGGAGCGGACGTTCGACCTGCTGGCGCAGGCGGCCGGGCGCGCCGGAAGAGACCGGATTCCCGGCGAGGTCATCATTCAGACTTACCGTCCGGACCACTACGCGGTGCAGGCTGCGGCGACGGCGGATTACAGAGCATTTTACGACACCGAGATTGCGTTCCGGCGCTCATGCGGATACCCGCCTGTGCGGCACCTGCTTACGATTGTCGGTGCGGACCGCAGAGAGGCGGTTTTGGAGTCCGCCATGGACGACCTGGCGGCGGTTGTGAAGGCGGCGGTCGCAGCGGACGGTGCGGTCGTCATCGGCCCTTCGCCGGCGTTGCTTCGAAAGAAGAAAGATCTGTTCTACCGCGTTTTGTACGTCAAGCACGGCGATGTCGGCGTGTGCGTGCGTGCCAAGGACGCCGCAGAAGGCTGGATGCACGGGGAGCGCGGCGTCGGACTCACATTTGATGTGGATTAGGATTCATTTTCCGAATAAAAGGAGGAGAGAAACATGGCTTTACGCAAGATTCGCATTCAGGGAGAGGAGATTCTCGGAAAGCGTGCGAAGGAGATTCCGGAGATCACGCAGCGCATTAAAGATCTCGCCGCGGACATGATCGAGACGATGTACGACGCCGAGGGTGTCGGGCTCGCTGCGCCGCAGGTGGGAATTTTGAAGCGGATCGTGGTGATCGACGTCACGCCCGAGCAGAACAGCCCGATTGTTTTGATCAACCCGGTGATCACCGCGACGGAAGGCACCCAGACCGGCTGGGAGGGCTGCCTGAGTGTGCCCGGCAAGAGCGGGCAGGTGACGAGACCGCAGAAGGTGACGGCGGAGTACACCGACCTTGACGGAAACCGCGTGCAGATTGAGGCGGAGGATTTTCTGGCGAGAGCCGTGTGCCACGAGCTTGACCACCTCGACGGTCACCTCTACACCGAGAAGGTGGAGGGCCGTCTGTACGACAATTCCGAGCTTCGGGACGAGTCGGAGGACGAAGAGGAAACCGAGTGATTTCGCCGGAGGCGATCGACTCGGGAGAACGGTTCACGGAGGACGCATCGATGCGGATAGTATATATGGGAACGCCGGAGATTGCGGCGGTAATTTTGGAGCGGCTCTTGGAGGAGCCGTACGAAGTGGTTTTGGCGGTGACGCAGCCCGATCGCCCGAAGGGGCGCGGCAAGGCGCTTGCGTGCTCGCCCGTGAAGGAGCTCGCGGTGGCGCACGGAATTCCGGTGTTCACGCCCGAGAAGCTTCGCCTTCCGGAAAATGTGGAAGTGATCCGCGAGGCTGCCCCCGACATGATCGTCGTGGCGGCGTTCGGGCAGATCCTGCCGAAGAGTGTCCTGGATATTCCGAAGTACGGCTGCATCAACGTGCACGCGTCGCTTCTTCCGAAGTATCGCGGCGCGGCGCCGATTCAGTGGAGTATCTTAGACGGCGAGAGCGAGACCGGCGTTACGATCATGTACATGAACGAGGGGCTCGACACGGGCGACATTCTGTCGCAAAAGATCGTGCCGATCGCTTCGGACGAGACCGGCGGGTCTTTGCACGACAAGCTTGCGGTCGCGGGCGCGGAGGCACTTGCGGAAGCGATTCCCGGAATCCTTGACGGAACGCTTACGGCAGTTCCGCAGGGCGAGATGACGACGCCGTACGCGAAGCAGCTCACCAAGGAGATGGGAAATCTTGATTTTACGCTTCCGGCCGTAGTTTTGGAGCGCCGCATCCGCGGCTTCAACCCGTGGCCCGGAACATACACGTTCCGCGAAGGCGCGATGCTCAAAATCTGGGCGGCGACGGTTTGCGCGGATGATCTTTCGGAAAATGCTTCCGAAGCGCAGGACGGCATTGTGCCCGGCACGGTTGTCGGCGTGACGAAGACGCAGTTTACGGTGATGACCGGGGACGGGCTTTTGGCGGTGACGGAGGTTCAGCCGGAGGGCAAGCGCCGCATGAGTGCAGAAGAGTATCTGCGCGGCTACGCAATGACGCCCGGCACGGTTTTGTGTGACAGTCGGGAGGAAGTATGACGGCCAGAGAGATCGTTTGGGACGCGCTTTCGGAGGTCAACGGAGCGGGCGGCCTGTGCCACCAGGTGCTTGCCGACGCGCTCAAGAAAAATGAGCTCTCGGCGGAGGACCGCGCGTTTGTGACGAGACTGTTCCACGGCACGCTGGAGCGGCAGATGACGCTTGATGCGGTGATCGCGGCGGCTGCCGGCAGACCGGTTTCGAAGATCAAGGCGCGCGTGCGGGAGCTTCTGAGACTCTCGGCGTACCAGCTGTTGTTCCTGACGGGCGTGCCTGCGTCCGCGGCGTGCAACGAGGCGGTCGCGATGGCGAAGAGAAGAGGGCTCACGGGGCTTTCGGGTTTCGTCAACGGGGTGCTGAGAGGGCTTTCTCGGCGCATCGCAGAGTGCGGCGGGCCGAAGGCATTTCTCGAGGACACGGCGAACACGATGTCCTACGACGAGGCGCTGTGCTTTAAGTATTCCGTACCGTCATGGATCGTGGCTCTGTGGAGGCGGGATTTTCCGGAGGCGGACATCGAGTCGATGCTCTCGGCATTCCTTGCGGAGGGGTCGGTCGCGATCCGTGTCAACGAGAGCCGGGGAACGGCGGAGGAGTTGATCTCACAGCTTACGGCGGAGGGTGCGGACCCGATACCGGGGCTTTTGTATAACACATTGAGGATCGGCGGAAGCGGCAATCCGGCCAAGTTCCGTGCCTACGCGGAGGGGCGGTTCAGTGTGCAGGACGAGAGTGCGGTCTTAGCGGGCAATCTGTTGCCGCTGGCAAAGGGCATGAAGGTTCTTGACCTGTGCGCGGCACCGGGCGGAAAGACGATTCATGCTGCGGACCGGCTGGCAGCTTTGGGCGGACCGTACGAGGTGGATTCGCGGGACGTAAGCGCGGCAAAGCTTGACGCCATCCGCGAGCAGGCAGTAAGAGTCGGCCTCACGGGGATCACCTGCAAGGCGGCGGACGCCTCTGTGTACGATGAGTCGCTTTCGGAATGGGCGGATGTGGTAATCGCGGACGTGCCCTGCAGCGGGCTCGGGGTCATCGGCCGGAAGCCCGATATCAAGACGAAAACCCGCCCCGAGGATATCGCGGCGCTTGCGAAGCTGCAGCGGGAAATCCTCACTCAGGCGGTTCGATATGTAAAGCCGGGCGGGTATCTCGCGTACTCGACCTGCACGGTCGCACTCGCGGAGAACCGCGAGATGTCCGAATTCATCGCTTCGGAACTCGGACTGACGCCGGTTGATCTGCGCGGACAGTTGCCGGCCGTACTGCGGGAATCCCCGGCGCAGAAGAGCGGCCTTCGGGCCGACGGGATCCAGATCTTCCCGGAGCCGGGACGGTGGGACGGCTTTTATGTCGCGGGATTCCGGAAGGCGAAGGATGCATTTTCCAAATGAATATAAAGAAAGAGTAAGGAGAGCGGATGGACATTAAGAGCATGACAATCGCACAGATTGCGGACGTGCTGCGCGAGCTGGGACAGCCCGCGTACCGCGCGAAGCAGCTCTATTCCTGGATGCACGTGCAGCTTGCGACGTCGTACGACGAGATGAGCAATCTGCCGAAGGCGCTCCGCGAGGCGCTCGCGGAAAGCTACCCGCTCACGGTCCTTACGAAGGTAGTCCGGCTCGACTCCAGGCTCGACGAGACGAAGAAATACCTGTTCCGCCTGCCGGACGGCAATGTGATCGAGAGTGTGCGGATGGAGTATCACCACGGCGTGTCCGTGTGCATCTCCTCGCAGGTCGGCTGCCGGATGGGGTGCTCATTTTGCGCATCGACGCTCGGCGGACTTGTGCGGAACCTCACGCCCTCGGAGATGCTCGAGCAGGTGTACGCGATCACCCGGGACATGGGGACGCGCGTTGACAACGTCGTCGTGATGGGCTCGGGCGAGCCGCTCGACAACTACGACAATCTGCTGGCGTTTGTGCGGATGGTCACAGACGAAAACGGGCTTCACATCAGCCAGCGAAACATCACGGTCTCGACCTGCGGGCTGGTGCCGATGCTTCGAAAGCTGGCGGACGAGGACCTGACGATCACGCCGGCGGTTTCGCTGCATGCGCCCAATGACGAGCTTCGCAAAAAGCTCATGCCGGTGGCAAATGCATATCCGATTCCGGAGCTGATGGACGCCGCGTGGTACTACGCGGAGAAGACCGGAAGACGCATGACTTTCGAGTACAGCCTGATCGACGGAGTGAACGATACGCCGGCGCTTGCGAAGCAGCTTGCGGGCCTTTTGCGGGGCCATCCGGCGCATGTAAATCTGATTCCGGTGAACCCTGTTCGGGAGCGAAATTACCGCCGTTCACTTGTTAAAAATGTTTTACAATTTCAAAAAATGCTTGAAAACGAAGGAATTCATGTTACTATTAGGAGAGAACTCGGCTCGGATATCGATGCCGCATGCGGCCAGTTGCGGCGGCACTACGAGGAGAGCAAACAGGAGTTGAAGGTGTAAATTGTATGAGGGCGATCGGTAAGACTGACAAGGGCCGGAAACGGTCCATGAACCAGGATGTGTTCTTCCTAAGCGATACGTCAGTCGGTATTTTGCCAAACCTCTACATCGTTGCTGACGGCATGGGCGGACAGAACGCGGGCGATATCGCCGCGCGGTTCTGTGTGGAGCGGTTCACCGAGTTGGTCCGCTTCAGCAAGGAGCGCACGCCGATTCAGGCGATCGAGAAGGCAATCCGGCAGACGAACGAGGATTTGATCGCGAAGGCGAAGAACGCAAGAGATCTTGACGGTATGGGGACAACGTTCGTGACAGCGACGCTGGAAGCGGACAATGTGCTGCTGGTTTCGAACATCGGAGACAGCAGACTCTATCTGATCAATGAACGCATCACGCAGATTACGCAGGACCACTCGCTTGTGGCGGAGATGGTCCGGAACGGGGAGCTTCGAAGAGAAGAGGCCCGGTTCCATCCGAACAAAAATGTCGTCCTTCGCGCGCTGAGCACGCAGGGCGTCGTCAGCCCGGACTTCTTCCGGGTGACGGTTCATTCGGGAGATTTCGTTCTCTTGTGCAGCGACGGTCTCTCGGATATGGTGGAGGAGAGCGAGATTCTGAAGCTTGTGAGCGAATATGATGAGGTGGAAGACATCGCGGACCGGTTGGTGGACATGGCCAACGAAAACGGCGGCAAGGATAACATCACGCTGGTCCTGTTGAAGATTTAAAGGCACTTCGGTAGCCGGAAAGGTTGGGAGTAATCTATGAGTATGATCAAGCCGGGAACGTTTATCGGCGATCGCTATGAGATTCTGGAAAAAATCGGTTCGGGCGGAATGGCGGACGTGTACAAGGCCAAATGCCATCGCTTAAACCGGTATGTGGCGATCAAGATTCTGAAGCCGGAATTTTCCGGGGATAAGAATTTCGTGACGAAATTCCGCGGTGAGGCGCAGTCGTGCGCCGGTCTGACGCATCCGAACATCGTCAGCGTATACGATGTCGGCGACGCGGGGGATCTCCATTACTTCGTGATGGAGTACGTGGAGGGCATCACCCTCAAGAGGTTTATCGAGCGCAAGGGCCGTCTGGACTTGAAAGAGGCGGTCGGCATTGCCATTCAGATTGCGCAGGGTCTCGATGTGGCGCATCAGAACCACGTGGTTCATCGCGACATCAAGCCGCAGAACATTATCATTTCCAAGGAAGGCAAGGTGAAGGTGGCGGACTTCGGTATCGCACGCGCTGCGACGACCACGACCACCACACATGAGGCGCAGAATATCGGTTCCGTGCATTACCTCTCTCCGGAGCAGGCGCGCGGCGGTTACAGCGACGAGCGAAGCGACATCTATTCGCTCGGCGTCACGATGTACGAGATGCTTGCCGGCCGTGTTCCGTTCACGGGCGACAATGCCGTCTCGGTAGCGCTTCTTCATATCCAGGGTGAGGCAACGCCTCTTTCGGAGATCAATCCGGAGGTGACCCCGAGCCTTGAGAAGATCATCGCAAAATGTATGCAGAAGAAGCCCGAGCGTCGCTACATGTCGACGACCGAGCTGATCGCCGATCTGAAGGCGGCCATCGTCAATCCGACCGGTGATTTCGTCAAGATGATGCCGGTAGTCAACGATTCGCCGACGAAGAATTTTACGGCGAGCGAGATGAGCGAGATTCATGCGGCAACCGCGCACAACGACTCGTTCGACGACGATGACGATGTCGAGGAGCAGCGGCCGTCGAAGACCTTCACGGAGGCGAAGCGCCGCCGTGCCGAGGCGGACGACGAGGACGATGAGGATCTCGATTCGATGGGCGGCAACATGGAGAAGATCATGCTTCTTTTAAGTATCGTTATGGTGCTTGCCGTGGCCATCGGTGCCGTATATGCAATCTCCAAGCTCGTGAAGGGCGGCTGGACGCTGTTCCCGAGCAATTCCGGCCTTGTCCTGACGGCGACGCCCACGATGGAAGCGACGCCCACACCGACCGAGGCGGTCAAGTCGATGACCATGCCCAGCTACAAGGGCCAGGATTACAATGTCGTAATCGATAAGCTCAAGGCGTTCAACATGAACCTTCAGATCGAGTACGAGCCTTCGTCGCAGTACAGCGATGACTATGAGACCGGTACCGTAATCGGACAGATTCCCGAGGCGGGAAGCACGCTGATCGAGGGCGACTCCGTGAAACTGATCTTCAGTATCGGCAAGGAGCAGATTACGATCGGCAACTACAAGGGATACACCGAGCAGCAGGTTCGCTCCACGATCGGCAACAAGCTTTCGATCCGCATCATGTGGATGGAGAGCGACGAGGTGGATGACAACCTTGTTGTCAAGACGGAGCCGAAGGCGGGAGAGAAACTCATCGCCGGCGACACGCTGGTTGTTTACCTCAACTCCGGCAACACGAAAGTGACGACGGTTCCGAACGTGGTCGGCATGAACGAAGTAAACGCCATGGCGGAAGTTCTGTCGGCAAAGCTTAAGTATGATACCAAGAGAGTATACAGCTCGACGGTGAAGAAGGGCGATGTCATTTCGCAGGAGCCTGCGGCAGGCGGCCCGAAGGTAAACAGAGATTCGGTTGTCGTTCTGACCATCAGTGACGGTCCGGAGCCGACGGCAACGCCGACACCGATGCCTACGCCGACACCGACTGTGGCACCGACCGCTACACCGACGACAGCTCCGGCTGAGAATTCCGGCGGCGGAGAAGGCAACGAGGGAGCATGACCGGCGGCGTGACGAAACCGAATAACACCGGTAAGATCATCAAGGGCGTGGGCGGCGTTTACGAAGTCTACGTCGAGGGACGCGGTGTCGTGGACTGCAGTGCGAGAGGCAATCTGCGGTTTCTTAAAACGCGGCCTCTGATCGGCGACAACGTCGAGTTGTCCGTCGCGGAGGACGGGTCGGGACACATTTTGCGAATCCTCAAGAGGCGAAACGAACTGGTTCGCCCGGCGATCGCCAACGTGGACCAGGCGCTTATCGTGTGCGCGGTGCGGGATCCGGAGTTTCATCCGAACCTTCTCGACCGCTTCCTGATCCTGATGGCGCGTCAGAACGTGCCGGTGCTGGTATGCTTTAATAAAACGGATCTCGCGGAGGACGGCGAGATTGCACGGCTTACGGACATGTACCGCGGATGCGGGGCGAGGATTTTCGTCACGCAGGCGAGCGAACCGTCGACGCTTGACGAGCTTCGGAGTGCGCTTCGCGGGAAGACGACCGTTTTGGCAGGGCCCTCGGGCGTCGGAAAATCGACGATCATGAACGTGATGCAGCCCAAAGCTAACATGGAAATCGGCGAGCTCAGCGAGAAGATCAAACGTGGCAAGCAGACGACGCGGCACACGCAGCTCTTCTTTGTCGAGGAGGGGACGTATCTTTGCGATACGCCGGGCTTCAGCTCGTTGTATCTTCCGGAGGTAAAGCCGGAGGAGCTCGCGGGGTATTTTCCGGAGTTTACGAAGGCGGCGGAGTTGTGCCGTTATCCGGATTGCAGACACTTAAAGGAGCCCGAATGCGCCGTCAAGCAGGCGGTGGAGGAAGGCGAAATCGCGCGCGAGCGCTACGACAGTTATCTTTTGTTGTACGATGAGATTTCCGGCACGCGAATCATCTATTCGCGGAAGCCGAAACATGAGGAGCAATAGATTATGAATTGGTTGTCACCGTCCATTCTGGCGGCGGATTTCAATCGACTCGGCGAGCAGATTAAGATCGTTCGGGCATGCGGCGCGCACGCGCTTCATTTCGACGTGATGGACGGACTTTTCGTTCCGAGCATCAGCTTCGGAATGCCGGTGCTTGCGTCGATCCGCAAGGAGACCGACATGTTCTTGGATGTTCACCTGATGATCCGCGAGCCGGTTCGCTACGTGAAGGAATTCAAGGAGAGCGGGGCCGATCTGGTCACGATTCACTTTGAGGCCTGCAGCGATGTCGCGGGGACGCTTCGGGCGTTCCGTGCGGCCGGCGTGAAGGTGGGAATGTCCATCCGCCCGGAGACGCCGGTGTCGGTGCTTCGCCCGTATGTGAAGATGCTCGACCTGGTGTTGATCATGTCCGTCAACCCCGGTTTCGGCGGTCAGGAGTTCATGGAGGGCACGTACGACAAGCTTCGCGAAGTCCGTGAGCTCTATGCCGAGGTGTTCGGCAGCGAGAGAGGCGAGGGCGTTCCGAGACTTGAGGTGGACGGCGGGATCAATCTTGCCAACGTTGCGAAGGTGCTTGCGGCGGGAGCGGACACGATCGTTGCCGGCAGCGCCGTATTCCGCGGCGATATCGCGGCCAATACACAAAAGTTTCTCACGATTCTTTCCGACGAAGAGAAATGATGATTCCGCAGAGGGGGCGACTCTTCTGCGGATTTTCTTGATTTCCTTGAAAAATCGCACGGTTTGTGCTAATGTATCATGGGCTGTGTGAAAGCACACGGCCGCAGGAAGCTTAAAGGAGTATGACAACATGAAACTCGGTATCGTGGGCCTTCCCAACGTCGGGAAGAGCACCCTTTTCAATTCTTTGACCAAGGCGGGCGCAGAGTCCGCAAACTATCCGTTCTGCACGATCGACCCCAACGTCGGCGTCGTGACCGTGCCGGACTCCCGTCTGCAGGTTTTGACGGACATGTACCAGTCCAAGCGGACCATTCCGGCCGTCGTGGAATTCGTGGACATTGCGGGCCTTGTAAAGGGCGCCAGCAAGGGCGAGGGCCTCGGCAACCAGTTCCTGTCCCACATCCGCGAGACGGATGCCATCGTGCACGTGGTTCGCTGCTTTGAGGACGGGAACATCATTCATGTGGACGGCTCGGTAGACCCGATCCGCGATATCGAGACGATCAACCTCGAGCTTGTATTTGCCGATCTGGAGACCGTGGAGAGAAGAATCGCGCGCGTTTCCAAGGGCGCCAGCTACGACAAGGCGCAGGCCAAGGAACTCGAGATGCTTAAAAAGATCAAGGAACTCCTCGAGAACGGTCAGAAGGCTTCGGCCTACGAGACCGACGACGAGGATGAGATCGGCTGGCTTCGCGGCTACTCTTTCTTAACGAGAAAGCCCGTGATCTATGCGGCAAATGTATCCGACGACGACATCGCGGACGACGGTGCGAACAACGATTACGTTGCGAGAGTCCGCGAGTTTGCGAAGGAGGAAGGCTCCGAAGTATTTGTCATCTGCGCGAGACTCGAGGAGGAGATCTCCGAACTCGAGGAGGATGAGCGCAAGGAGTTCCTCACGGAGATGGGCCTCGAGGAGGCCGGACTTGAAAAGCTGATCCGTGCAAGTTATCACCTGCTCGGACTGATCAGCTTCCTTACGACCGGACCCGACGAGACGAGAGCGTGGACGATCACCCGCGGAATGAAGGCTCCGCAGGCGGCCGGCAAGATCCACACCGACTTCGAGCGCGGCTTCATCCGTGCCGAGGTTGTTGCGTACGATGACCTCGTGGGCTGCGGCGGCATGCTGCAGGCGAAGGAGAAAGGTCTCGTCCGCTCCGAGGGCAAGGAGTATGTAGTCAAGGACGGAGACGTCATTTTGTTCCGCTTTAACGTTTAATTTTGGAGGTGCGATATGGGAAACCTGCTGGCTTTCCTTGAGGAGACGAAGACGGACATCATGTTCCCGAATCTGGGCATCACGCTGCGGAAGATCGGAAGTTATTTTTCGCTGTTCGGTCTGAAGGTCATGTATTACGGCGTCGTGATCGGTATCGGCATGATCGTCGGCTACCTTGTGGCGGACCGCATGGCGAAGAAGACGGGGCAGAACCCCGAGCATTATCTTGACTTTACGATGATCGCCGTGATCATCTCCGTCATCTGTGCGCGCATTTACTACGTAGTGTTCAACTGGAAGGAGTTTGCGGACAACCCTGTTTCGGTGTTCAATATCCGCGCCGGCGGACTCGCCATCTACGGCGGCGTCATCGGCGGCATCATGACCGCGGTGATCTTCACGAAGATCCGCAAGCTGCCGCGCGCGTTGTTCCTGGACACGGCTATCCTCGGACTGCTGACCGGTCAGGTGATCGGACGCTGGGGCAACTTCTTTAACCGTGAGTGCTTCGGCACGTACACGAACGGACCGTTCGCGATGCTGGTCGACACGCGCGAGGTGTCCTCGTATTTTCAGCCGGGCACAAGCGAGAAGCTTGTGGAGAGTATCTACGCCGGCAAGCCGAAGGCGATGGCGAACATCATGGAGATCCGCAATCATATCGTCGAGATCGGCGGCGCCAAATACATCAGCGTCCACCCGACCTTCCTGTATGAGTCGCTGTGGAACTTTGTTCTGCTGATCTTTTTGTGGTTCCGCTCGAAGCACAAGAAGTTCCAGGGCGAGATTCTGCTTCTGTACCTCTTCGGTTACGGCCTCGGCCGCTTCTGGATCGAGGGACTGCGCACGGACCAGCTGTTCTTCTTGAATACGCCGATTGCGGTTTCGCAGCTGTTGAGCGGCATCCTCGTCGTGGGCAGCGTGATCGCGTACGTTTATCTCTATAAGAAAAATGCTGCCAAGAAGCCTGCGGCGGAGACGAAGCCCGCGGCTGCGGAGCAGAGCGATAAGTAAGCAATTCATTTTCCGAAGAAGAAGGCTTGTATGATGACACTTCAGGATCTCAAAATCGGACAGAGTGCCGTGATCAAGGCGCTCGGCGGGGAAGGCGCGCTGCGCCAGCACATGCTGGACATGGGCCTTTTGCCGGGGGAGAAGATTACCCTAAAGCAGTTTGCGCCGATGGGAGATCCGCTCGAGGTCACCATCCGCGGCTATGAGCTGACGCTTCGAAGAAGCGATGCGGCGAACATCACGGTGGAGCCTTTGGAGGCAACGGACGCTGCGGACGACGCGCAGAGCTCGGAGCGCAGAAGAAGCCGCAAGGAGCCGCCGATGGTTCCGGACCACCCGGGTCTCGGCGAGGAGGGCAAATACCACGTCAAGGCGGATGAGAATCCGGTTCCGAAGGGCACCGTGCTCACCTTTGCTTTGGCGGGCAATCAGAACTGCGGCAAGACGACTCTGTTCAATCAATTGACCGGTGCGAACCGTCATGTCGGGAATTTTCCGGGCGTGACCGTCGACCGCGTGAGCGGAGAGATCCGCGGCTTCCCGGAGACGTCCGTAACGGACCTGCCGGGCATCTATTCCCTGTCTCCGTACACTTCGGAGGAGATCGTATCCAGAGAGTTCATTCTCAAGGAAAAACCAACCTGTATCATTAATATTGTCGATGCGACGAACATCGAGCGCAACCTCTATCTGACGCTTCAGCTGATGGAACTCAATGTGCCGATCGTTCTGGCCCTGAACATGATGGACGAGGTCCGCGGCAACGGCGGAACGATCCGCATCAACAAGATGGAGTCGCTTCTGGGCATTCCTGTCGTTCCGATTGCGGCCGCGAAAAATGAGGGCGTCGACGAGTTGATCAAGCACTGTATCCACGTCGCCAAATACCAGGAGCGTCCGGGCCGGACCGACTTCTGTGACCGCGACGAGAACGGCGGTGCGGTGCACCGATGCCTGCACGGCATCATGCATTTCATCGAGGACCACGCGGAGGCGGCGGGCATTCCCGTACGGTTCGCGGCGAGCAAACTCGCGGAGGGTGACCGTCTGGTGATGGATGCCCTGGAGCTCGATGACAACGAGAAGGAGACGATCGAGCACATGATCGTCAACATGGAGCAGGAGCGCGGAATGGACCGCGCGGCCGCCATCGCCGACATGCGCTATACGTTCATCCGCGGCATCTGCGACGAAACGGTCGTCAAGCCGCACGAGAGCAAGGAGCACCGCAGAAGCCGTCAGATTGACCGTGTCCTTACCGGCCGCTTCACGGCAATCCCGGTGTTCATCGCCATCATGGCGCTCACGTTCTTTTTGACCTTTAACGTGATCGGAGCATGGCTGCAGGGACTTCTCGAGACGGGAGTCGAAAAGCTGCAGGCCGTCACCGATCGGGGACTGAACGCAGTCAACGTCACACCGGTGATCCGGTCGTTGATCATCGACGGAATCTTCGGCGGCGTCGGAAGCGTCATCACGTTTGTCCCGATCATCGTCGTTCTGTTCTTCTTTCTGTCCGTCCTCGAGGACAGCGGCTACATGGCCCGCGTCGCGTTTGTGATGGACAAGCTTTTGCGAAAGATCGGTCTGTCCGGTCGAAGCATCGTGCCGATGCTGATCGGTTTCGGCTGTACCGTGCCCGGCGTTATGGCGTCGCGCACGCTGCCGAGTGAGCGAGACCGCAAGATGACCATTCTGCTCACGCCGTTTATGAGCTGTACCGCAAAGCTTCCAATCTACGGATTCTTTGCGCATGCATTTTTCCCGCGTTACAGCGGGCTGGTGATGGTAGGGCTGTATCTTCTGGGAATTGTCACGGCCGTATTGGTCGCCCTTGTCACGAAGGCGACGTTCTTCCGCGGCGAGGCGGTGCCGTTCGTCATGGAGCTTCCGAATTACCGGCTGCCGGGACTTCGGAGCACGGGAATGCTTCTCTGGGACAAGGCGAAGGATTTCCTGCAGCGCGCATTCACGGTAATCTTCCTGGCATGCCTTCTGGTATGGTTTCTGCAGACCTTTGACTTCGGCCTCAACATCGTGGAGGAATCGCACGACAGCATGCTCGCCGGACTCGCGAGCGTGATCGCACCGGTCTTCGCACTGCACGGCTTCGGCGAGTGGAGAGTTGTGACGGCGCTGATCACCGGCTTCATCGCGAAGGAGAGCGTGGTATCCACATTCACGATCCTCTACGGAAGCGCTGCGGCGGTGACCGCGGTGATGTCACCCGCGACGGCGGTATCGCTTCTGGTGTTCTGTCTGCTGTACACGCCCTGCATCGCGGCGGTGGCGTCAATCCGCAGAGAGCTCGGCCGCAAATGGGCCGGCATCATCGTCCTGGAGCAGTGCGCTGTGGCGTGGGTGATGTCGCTTCTGGCCGGCGGAATCGCGTCGCTGTTCTAAACGGCGACGGAAATCAAACAAGTCCGATTTTGGGACATTTTCTGCATATTCGAACACATGTTCTCGAACATTTGTTTGAAAATGCAGGGAATGTCTCTTTTTTTGCGCAAAAAGTGAAAAAAAAGTGAAATTTCGCCCAAAAGAATGCCTTTTCCCTGTTGCATTTTGAAAAAAACTGCTTTATAATCCAATCAAGTGGTGAAAAGTACCATGTTTGACCATTTTTGACCAACTTGTGGAGGAAAGTGGAGAATTTCCATGCTGAACTACTTCAACGGAAAGCAGATTCACAGCATTGATGCCAAGGGCCGTGTGATTGTTCCCGTAAAGTTTCGCGAGAAACTCGGGGAACAGTTCGTCGTAGCGCTTGGTGTTGATCGTTGTCTGAATTTGTATCCGATGGATGAGTGGGAGAAGCTGTTGGAGAAACTCGATCAGAACCTTCCGGGAACGGAGGACGGCAGACGCCTTTTGACGTTCCTCTCCGCAAACTCCGAGTTCGTCGAGATGGACAAGCAGGGAAGAGTGATCCTGCCGCAGGAACTGCGCGAGGAAGTCGGAATCACGAAGGATGTGGTTTCGGTCGGCGCACTCGACAAGATCAAGGTATTTCCGAAGGATGAGTGGGACAACATCGGAAAGAACGTATCGATTCACGAAATTGCCTCGACGGCGGCGACCTACGGCATCCGCCTGTAGCGGAAACGGAGGGAAGCCATGGAGGAGTTCAGACATACATCCGTTCTCCTTCGGGAGACGATCGAAGGACTTGCCATCCGGCCGGACGGAATCTATGTGGACGGAACCCTCGGAGGCGCGGGACACTCGTTCGAGATTGCGAGCCGCCTGACGACGGGAAGGCTGGTCGGGATCGATCAGGACGGAGACGCGATTGCAGCGGCGACGAAGCGGCTTGAGCCGTACAAGGATCGGGTGACGATCGTTCGCAGCAATTACGAGAATTTTACAGACATTATAGACAACCTTCAGATCAGGCAGGTGCACGGCATTTTGCTTGATCTGGGGGTTTCCTCCTACCAGTTAGATACGGCAGAGAGGGGGTTTTCCTACATGGAGGATGCACCCCTTGACATGCGGATGGACGATCGCGGGGAGCGAACCGCGGCGGACATCGTGAACGGATATCCGCAGGCAGAGCTGGCGCGGATCATCCGGGAATACGGAGAGGATTCCTTCGCAAACAACATCGCCAAGCACATCGTGCGGGTGAGGGAGGAACATCCAATCCGGACCACGGGCGAACTTGCCGAAGTCATCAAGGCGGCGATCCCGGCCAAAGTGAGGGCTGGGGCAGGACATCCTGCCAAGAAAACCTTCCAGGCGATTCGTATCGAGCTAAACCGGGAACTCACGGTTCTCACGAACTCCTTGGACGGGATGATTCGGAGGCTGGCCCCCGGCGGAAGAATCTGTGTTATCACCTTCCACTCCTTGGAGGACCGGATCGTGAAGCAGAATTTCCGAAGAAACGAAGCACCGTGCATCTGTCCGCCGGGACTTCCGGTGTGCATGTGCGGAAAGAGATCGCTGGGAACGGTGATCACCAAAAAGCCGATTCTTCCCTCGGAGGAAGAGCAGAGGAAAAATTCGAGATCGAAGAGCGCGAAACTGAGAATCTTCGAGCGCAATGAGGAGAGCGCGGAAGCAGGTGCCAAATAACCTGCGTTACAACCGCAACGGGGTATCAAAAATGAAAACGACGAAAAATCAGAAGGCGACAAAAGACATTTTACGACGCACCGGTTACGTGACGGACAACCTTGCGAGAGCACAGGCCGAGCCCGCATACCGCCCGGAAGTCGAGACGCGGCCGGAGCGCAAGCGCCGTACTGCTACGCAGAGCGCGCCTTTGATCGGTATTCGAAAGAGCATGGGATTCTGGGCTTGCACGGTTATGCTTGCCTGTTTGGCAATTATCCTGTATAATGCAGTGTTGTTTGCAAATGTACATGCAAAGACAAACGAACTCGACCGCGAGATCACGGCACTCACCAATGAGTACGCAAACCTGAGCCGCACGAACGACGAGGCGGAGCAGGCCATCGCCTCCAGCGTCGACATCAACCGCGTTTACGAGGTGGCTGTCGGACAGTACGGCATGGTTTATCCGTGCGACAACGAGATCGTTACATTTGCATATCAGGGTGAGGGCTATGTGCGGCAGTATTCGCCTGTAGCCGAAGAGGAGAAACCGGAGGAGTCGGTATTTGAGCGAATCCTCGGCAAGATTTTGAGATAAGAGCAATTCACCCGGCAAGGAGCAGCATTTTTCGTGTTGCTCCTTGCCGTGCGTGTTAAGAACCGTTACGGAGATGTCCCATGAGCAGGAAGCGAGTCAGCATACGCAATATCTTCACGACCCCGAACCATCAGGCTCGGGTTTTGCTCGTGATGGGCGTAATGGTTGCGTTCCTGCTTGTTTTGATCGGGCGCATCGCCTACTGGCAGCACAAGATGGGCTCCCAGTATCAGAACGCGATTCAGGACCAGGGCTACAACTCCTCGGTCGGCGCGACCATCCCGTTCCAGCGCGGTACGATCACGGACCGCAACGGCACGGAGCTCGCGGTCAGCACGAAGACCTATAACGTCATTTTGGACCCGAAGGTCATCAAGTCGAAGGACTCCTACATGAAGTACACGTTTGCCGCGCTGCAGAAGGCGTTCGGCACGACGCAGGAGGAATTTGACAAGGCGATGGAGCAGAAGAACAGCAACTACTACGTGCTCTATCGCAAACAGCCGTACGAGAATATCGCGGAGTTCAAGCGCCTGCAGGTCAGCACGGAAAATGAAGACCACAAGTTCATCAAGGGTGTGTGGTTTGAGACGGAGTACGAGCGTTCGTACCCTTATAAGAGTCTCGCTTCTCATGTCATCGGCTTTGTCAACGAGGGCAATGTCGGTACCTGGGGCATCGAGCAGCAGTACAATGCGTACTTAAACGGTACGGACGGCCGCGTGGCCGGCTACTACGACAGCGACCTCAACCTGATCACCAACACCTGGGAAGCGGTTCCCGGCAACACCATCGTCTCCACGATCGATGTCTTCGTGCAGCAGAAGGTGGAGAACCGCGTCGCGGAACTTCTGAATACCTATAAAGTGAAAAATGTCGGCGTCATCGTAATGGATGCGAACAACGGCGAGATCGTTGCGATGGCTTCGAATGCGGGATACGATCTGAACAATCCGCGCGAGCTCCCGGAGCTTCTGGACGACAACGGGGAGCCTATCGAGCGGACGTCGGAGGAGAAGCTTGCGGCACTCAACAAGATGTGGCGTAACTTCTGCATCAGCGATACGTATGAGCCGGGTTCCACCTTCAAGTGCCTTACCGTCGCGGCGGCTCTGGAGGAAAATGCAATCACGCAGGACTCCACGTACGAGTGCCACAAGACGGTGACAATCCGCGGAATCAAGGTTCCCTGCTACAGCTCGCACGGAACGATCACGCTGACCGAAGCGCTGATGAAATCCTGCAACATGGCGCTGATCGACATCGCGAACAAGCTCGGAAAGAGCGTGTTCCGCTATTATCAGACGCACTTCGGCCTCGGAAGCAAGACGGGAATCGATCTTCCCGGTGAGGCGGTCGGCGTGTTGATGGATGAGACGAAGATCAATGAGGTTGAGCTTGCGACGCTAAGCTTCGGCCAGGGCTTTAACGTAACGATGACGCAGATGGCGGCAGCGTATGCCTCCATCGTCAACGGCGGATATTACTACCAGCCGCATGTCGTGCGTCAGATCCTCAACGCGGAGGGAGCGACCGTCTATGACGCATCCAACCTTCTGGTGAGAAAGACCGTGAGCGCCGAGACGAGCGAGTTCATGCGCAATGCGACGTACATGACCGTCAAGGCCGGTACGGCGACGCCCGCCAAGGTGGAGGGCTATCTGGTCGGCGGCAAGACGGGAACGGCACAGAAGCTTCCCCGCAAGGACTACAAGTACGTGGTATCCTTTATCGGCAGCGTTCCTGCGAACAATCCGCAGTATATCATTTACGTGGTCGTCGACGAGGTTGACGACGCAAAACTGTACAACAGCAGCCGTCCGGCGACGGAGCTCACGAGCAAGATTCTCGGGGACATTCTTCCGTACCTGCACGTGTATCCGGCCGGCGACATCAAATACGGTGTGGAGTACACCGGCATCATCGAGGACGATGAGCTGAACGAGGGCGGTGTTCCGGATCTCGAAAATACCGAGACGAGCGGCGAGAATACGCAGTCGTCCGGCAAAGCAGAGTGACAACAGTACGAAAGAGAGGATTTTCGGTATGGAAATCGGCAAAAATATTTTGATCATCGGAGCGGGCAAGAGCGGCATCGCCGCCTGCAACCTTTTGGCGGAGGAGGCTTCGGAGTCAAAACTTGTCCTCTACGACGCCGATCCGGCAAAGCCGGAAGATGATCTTCGTGCCAAGCTTTCGAAAGCATTTTCCGGGGAGATCATCCTCGGGGATTTTCCGGAGGAGCTGTACGATACGACGGATCTTGTCGTCATCAGCCCCGGCGTTCCGACCGACCTTCCCATGGTGGAGCGGCTTCGCGGAAACAACATCCCGATCTGGGGTGAGGTGGAGCTTGCGTTCCGCTACAGCCGCGGCAAGCTGGTCGCTGTGACCGGTACGAACGGCAAGACAACCACGACGGCGCTGACCGGCGAGATCATGAAACAGGCGTTTGCGAACGTCGAGGTTGCAGGCAATATCGGTATCCCGTACACGGAGATTTGCCGAAAGACGACCGACGACGGCGTGACCGTCGCGGAGATGAGCAGCTTCCAGCTCGAGTCCATCGAGGCGTTCCATCCGAACGTTTCCGTCATTTTGAATATCACGCCCGACCATTTGAACCGCCATCACACGATGGAGGCGTATGCGGAGGCGAAGTTTAATATCGCGCGCAACCAGACTCCTTCGGAGGTGTGCGTTCTCAACTACGAGGACGAGCGTCTTCGCGCGATGAGCGAGAGTCTTCAGACGAAGATCCTGTGGTTCTCTTCGGGACGCGTTTTAAAGCGCGGTCTGTACCTTCGCGGAGACAAGATCTGCTACAACGACGGCATGAACGAGACCGAGGTGATCGACGTTCACGAGATGAATATCATCGGCCGCCACAACTATGAAAATGCAATGGCCGCAATCGCCGCAGGCATCGCTCTGTCGGTGCCGATGGACCGCATTCGCGAGGCGCTTCGCACATTTGTCGCGGTGGCGCACCGCATTGAGTACACGGCGACGAAGAACGGCGTTGTGTACTATAACGACTCCAAGGGAACCAACCCCGACGCTTCAATCCAGGCCGTTCGCGCGATGGATCGCCAGACGATCCTGATCGGCGGCGGATACGACAAAGGTTCGGAATACGACACATGGATTCGCGAGTTTCCGGGCAAGGTCCGCACCCTTCTTCTCATGGGCCAGACGGCGGACAAGATCGAGGCGACGGCGCGGAGCATGGGCTTCACGGATATCATTCGCGTGAACTCGATGCAGGAGGCCGTGGAGTACGCGCATGCGATTGCCAAGCCGGGCGAGGCGGTTTTGCTGTCCCCGTGCTGCGCAAGCTGGGGCATGTTCAAAAACTACGAGGAGCGCGGCGACTTGTTCAAGGCACTGGTTCGGGCGCTTCCCGACTGATACGGCGAACACGCGCGTTCACGCCGTAGGAAAATGAAGGAGAGGAGGAGACCGGGATGGAACCGAGCGGATACCAGTATACGACCGACAAGCGCAAGCGGTACTATGACTACACGCTGTTGTTCATGGTGATCGCTCTGATGATGGTCGGTATCCTGATGATTGCGAGCATCAGCCCGTACAACGCCGCCAAGTATCTCGGAAACTCCACATTTTACACATACCGTCAGATCCGTTACGTGGTCGTCGGCATCGCGGGCATGGTTGCGATCTCCCTTGTGGATTACCGCCTGTACGCGATGGAAACCCCGAAGAAGAAAGTCCCGCTTTTGTTAGCGGCGGCATATCTCATCATTGTAGCTCTGGAAGTCGCGGTTATCGCGGTCGGCAGAACCGACTCCGAGCTGAGCGGTGCCACCAACGGTGCTGCGCGCTGGCTGTCCATCGGACCTCTCAAGCTGCAGCCGGGTGAATTTGCCAAGTTGTTTATGATCATGATCGCGGCCTACGCCATGTGCAAGGTCAATACCTACAAGGGTCGCTTTAAGGCACTTGCCGTTGTCTGTGTGCTGTTGGGACTCATCGGCGCGCTGGCGGCGAAGGAGAGTATGACGACCGGTATCATTCTCTTTGCGATACTGGGCGGCCTGATCTTCGTCTGCTCGAAGAAGAAGTTCGTCTTTGTGATTCTGCTGGCAATCGGAATCTTCGCAGCGGTTTTGCTTGTCCGCTACGTGGATCATAACGGCGCGGTGGGAAGCTTCCGTTTCCGCCGAATCTACGAGTGGCGCCACTTGACGGACGAGAACAACGTCGGCCAGGTAAAGCAGGGTCTGTACGCGCTTTCCTCCGGCGGACTGTTCGGCAAGGGACTCGGAAACAGCGTGCAGAAGCTCGGGCACATCCCCGAGGTTCACACCGATATGATCTTTGCCTGCATCGTCGAGGAACTCGGCCTGTTCGGCGGCGCGGCGCTGATCCTTCTGTTTTTGGTTTTGCTGTGGCGCATCGCCATCGTGGCGATCAACGCGCCCGATCTGTATGGAACGCTCCTGTGCTACGGTGTTTTGATCCACATCGGACTGCAGGTTTGCATCAATATCGCGGTTGTGACCGGAACGCTGCCTTCGACGGGTGTCACGCTTCCGTTCATAAGCTACGGCGGCTCATCGCTTTTAGTGCTCTGTGCCGAGTGCGGCGTTGTCCTAAACGTCTCGCGCAACATCGGCTACCGCAAGCGTGTTATCCTGGCGGAGGAGGAACCTTCGGAGGAGAAGCCGAAGCGCACGTTTGACGAGAGACCGCAGAAGACGGCGAAGAAGCCGTTCGGCGGACTTCGTAAGGTCAAGGACGACCACAAGAGAAAGAAGCCCGAAAAGCGCGGTACGCCGAGCCGATCGAAGTCCGACCGGTACGACAAGGCGGAGCGGGATCTTCTGGAGGCCGAGGCGGCCGTGAGAAGAGACGAGACGCCGAATCTGACACCCGGCGGCTATCGAATGGATGTCGTTTTGGGACAGCCTTCGCGCAGGGACGACGATCGTGAGTGATTGGAAGAGGATAGGAGTTAGGTTCATAAAAATGACGGTCATTCAGACAGAAAAACGAAGCACGAGATGGATCCGGCGACTGGTGATCGTTGTTGTTTTGGCAATTGCGGCGGCGCTTGCGTGGCGCTGGTTTCGGAATACTTATAAAATCAACCGGGAGACGGATGTCACGGTGACGATCATCGGCTTTTCCGAGAGATACACGCCGGAGGAGATTCGCGAACATGTGCTTAAGCACTGGTATGACGAATACTCGATCCTCGTCAAATTCATCTACCGCTACCGCGAGGTGGAGACGCTCCCGTTTCTGGAGAAGATCAGCATCGAGGTCGGAGAGGGCAACAAGATCAAGATCACGGCGTACGAGAAGCCGCCGATCGCCTGCCTCTACGACATGGGATTTTATCTTTACTTCAACCGCGACGGCGAGATCGTTTCGTCGCGGAAGAGCAACGTCGAGGAACTTCCGGTGGTCACGGGACTCGAGTACACGAACCTGTCGCTGTACCAGAAGTTCGAGACGCAGGACGACAAGCTGTTCGATATCATTCTGGGCATCGTGTTCCAGCTGCAGAAGTACGAGCTGAAGATTGACGAGATCCGGTTTGCGAAGGACGAGGCCGTCACGCTGATCATGGACGGCAACGAATACCGACTGGGTGTTCGCCAGGCCTACGATGTGCAGATTGCGATGATTCCGGACGTAGCGTTATCGCTTTCGCAGCGCAACGCAAGGATGAATCGGGTCGCTCATTACGACATCAATATGGAGCATGTCTTTGACAGCGACGACGAGTTTTATGCCAAGGAACTGGGGGCGGAACCGACCCCGACACCGCCCGAGAGCGGTGATGCGTCAAAATAGTTCGAAAATGAGGTAAAATAGCAGGTTTTTTAATGGCTTTTTGCCGCATTTTACGAAAAAATGCTTGCCTTTTTCGGCATTTGAATATATCATAGACGGTGGGTAATAGGAATATTATGCAAAAAGGAGGATACAACGTTGGTTGAAATCAAAGGAGAAGAGAACGAAGCTGCTGCTAAGATATTGGTGATCGGTGTCGGCGGCGCAGGCAACAACGCAGTAAACCGCATGATCGAAGAGGGAATCGTGGGCGTTGAGTTCGTTTGCGTCAACACGGATAAGCAGCATCTGAAGAACTGCAGAGCTCCTCAATGCATTCAGATAGGTGAGAAATTGACGAAGGGTCTCGGTGCCGGTTCTCAGCCGGATGTCGGTGAGAAGGCTGCCGAGGAGAGCAAGGAAGAATTAACCCAGATTATCAAGGGTGCGGATATGGTTTTCGTAACCTGCGGTATGGGCGGCGGTACCGGTACCGGTGCGGCTCCCGTTGTTGCGCAGATTGCGAAGGAGATGGGCGTCCTCACGGTCGGTATCGTAACGAAGCCGTTCCGTTTCGAGGCGAAGCAGCGTATGGCGAATGCCCTTTCGGGTATCGAGCGTCTGCGTCAGGCGGTTGACACGTTGATCGTGATCCCGAATGACCGTCTTCTCGAGATTGTTGACCGCCGCACGACGATGCCAGAGGCACTCCGCAAGGCCGATGAGGTTCTGCAGCAGGGTGTTCAGGGTATCACCGATCTCATCAACGCTCCCGCATTGATCAACCTCGACTTTGCTGACGTTGAGACTGTCATGAAGGATAAGGGCGTAGCCCATATCGGTATCGGTTACGGTTCCGGCGACGACAAGTGCATGGAGGCCGTAAAGCAGGCGACGACATCGCCTCTTCTGGAGACCAATATCGAGGGCGCAAGCCATGTTATTCTGCATATCGCCGGTGCTGTCAGCCTGATCGAAGTCAACGAGGCGGCTACCTACGTACAGGAGCTTGCCGGTGACGAGGCGAACATCATCTTCGGTGCCATCTATGATGAGACGGCTCCGGATCAGTGCCGCATCACGGTTATCGCTACCGGTCTGGAGGAGCATCCGAACACCTCCGCTTCCGGCGCAGCAAACCGTCAGGGATATGCTCAGAAGAAGCAGCAGACGCAGCAGGGCGCTTACACCGGACTCGGTTTTGTAAACCGTCCGACGAACGCTTCTGCAAGCGCACCGGTTGCTCAGACGAGACCGAACTACGCGGCTCCGTCGCAGCCGTCCTACGCTGCACCTTCGCAGCCGGCGTACACGGCACCCGCACAGCCTTCCTACACCGCACCGGTTCAGCCGGAGCAGCAGGCTTACGCGGCACCGACGTACTCCAAGCCCTCGGGTTCCGAGAACTCCACCGGCGGCATCAAGATTCCGGACTTCCTGCAGAAGAACAGAAAGTAATCGGATCAACATGCATTTCGATGATATCGGGATGCGAAAACTAACTTTGTTCAAACTGCACAATTTCAGCAGTCGAACTTGTGCATTTTGATGATAGAGATTCTGATGCGCATTTGCTAAAATGAATCTGTAGTGAATTCACAACTATTTTTTCCTTAAGGAGGTAACTTTTCATGAAAAAGTTATTGAGTCTGGTACTTGCAGTTGCTCTGTGCGCTGTTATGGTACTGGGTACGGCACTCGCTGCTGATACCGATCTGGGCCTGGCTCCGAGCGATACGAACTACTCTGGCAACGGAACGATTACCGAAGCAATCAACAATGCTCCTGCCGGCGCTAAGCTTGTTATTACGGTAAAGTACACTCGTTGCTTGATTTGGGATGGAAGCAAGGAAGGTTATGCTGCCAGCAACTATGGTATCGGTGGTCTTTGCACCGATGGTGGTTGGAGCAACATCAATCCTGATTTCTCTGCTACCGCACCGGATTATGGTGTAGATGAAGACGGAGAAGGCAAGGAAGTTCCGCTTAACACCGTTCTGACGTTTACGTATGATATTGATGCATTGAAGAAGGCTGCTTCGGGCGACATCAATGTAAACTTCTACAATGGTTTTGAGATCGTTAAGGCTGTTATTCGTACGGCTGATGCCGGCGAACCTGCTAAGACGGCTGACACCACGACCGTTGTTCTCTTTGGTGCTGTTGCAGTTGTAGCTTTGGCTGCAGTTGTAGCTTCCAAGAAGGCTCGTGCATAATCAAATGATGCAAGACCGAAAGGGCTCCCTTAGATCGGGGGCCCTTTTTCTTGTTGTTTTGTTTGACTTTGCGGGCGGAGAGTGCTAAACTAGGACCGAAATTTTTCGTTTGCACAAGGCGGTGCAAACGGGTATCAGAAGCCCCGGCTTTTCGGGCGCAGCGTGTCACGGAGGCAGAACATGTTCGCATGGTTTCTTGTCATTTGGATTATCCTGAACGGTCGTTTGACGTGGGAAGTAGTGACGGTAGGCGTTGTGCTCTGCATTCCGTTGGGGCTTTTTTGCATGCGCTTTTTAGGGTATTCGCTTCGCTCGGAGCTTCGTCTGTTCGCAAAGATTCCGTGGATGATCCGATACCTCGTCGTTTTGCTGTCGGAGATCGTGAAGGCGAACTTCTGTGTCATGCGTCTTGTGCTCTCGAGCAAGTATGAGCCCGAGCCGGTTTTGTTTACGTTCCGTACCAAGATCGGAAGCCAGGCGGCGAAGGTTTTGCTCGCTAACTCGATCACTCTGACGCCCGGAACTATCACGGTGAAGCTGTCGGGTGACCGCTATGTCGTTCATGCGCTCGACCGGGAGATTGCCGAGGGCACGGAGAACAGCATCTTCCTTCAGATGATCACGGAGGCGGAGAACGCCGATGGGTCGGAAGGGAGCGGCGTATGACGATTTCCCAGGCGTATGATATTCTCTTTGGCGGTGCTGTGATCGCCTTTCTCTTGATTATGTTCGGGTGCCTGGTTCGCGCCATCCGCGGGCCGGAGATTGCGGACCGGATTGTGTCCGTCAACATGCTCGGTACCTTGACCATCATGATTATCTGTATTCTTTCACTGTGGATGAAACAGAGCTATCTTCTGGATGTTGCGCTCATCTATGCGATGATCAGCTTTTTGGCGGTTGTCGTTCTGGTGCGCGTGTATCTCGGTGTGCACCGGGAGCATCTTCGCAAGCGCGGCCTTTCCGACAAACCGGAGGGGATTCTTCGCGATGAGCCGGATGATGCCGGGGAAGAGGATTCCCCGGAGGGCGGAGGTACCAAATGATGGAGTGGCTTCGTCTGATTGTCGGCGGCATCTGCATTCTTGCGGGAATTGCGACCGCGCTGATCGCAGTGTACGGCCTGTTTAAATTCAAATATGCGATGAATCGTATGCATGTGGCCGCAATGACCGACACGCTTTCGATTCTCATGGTTCTTTTGGGCCTGATCATCATCCGCGGCGCGTCCATGGATGCCTTGAAGCTTGCCTTGATCATTTTGTTCTTCTGGTTCGCAAGCCCCGTCTCAAGCCACCTTCTTGCCGGCCTCGAGGTGGAGATCAGCGACAAGCTGAAGGACAACTGCGACATCGAAGAGCAGGAGCGAGGGGGTGATCGGTCATGACGAACGGAATCATCCTGTTGCTTGTTTCATTCTTGGTCGTTTGCGCGATCGCGGTCAGCTTTACCAAGAACCTTCTGGTGTCCGTCATCATCTACATGTCCTACAGCCTTGTGATGTCGGTCGTCTGGATTTTCCTCGAGTCGCCCGATCTGGCGATCACGGAGGCCGCCGTCGGCGCCGGAATCACCAGTGTGTTGTTCTTCGTCACGCTTCGAAAGATCGATGCCGTGGAGGAGCAGCCCGAGGGCGATACGTCGGAGCAGCCCGCGGAAGAAGTGTCGGAGCAGCCCGCAGAGGGTGAGAACGCCGCTTTGAAAGACACGGAAAATGCACCCGCGCAGGCCGAGGCGGGTCAGCCTCAGAGTACGGGAGGTGAGCCGTTATGAGTCGTTTGAGAAAAGACTACGAGCACACCAAAACGGCCCGGTTTATCGCGTTTGTGCAGGGCGATGAGCCGCCGCGCGACGAGGACCGCACCGAGGAATGGCGCAGAAGAGTGGAGGAGCAGGCCGAGACGGACCGTGCGGCCAATGCAAGCTTCCTTGAGCTCCCCGACACCGATCCGCAGGCGGACCGGAGACTGATGCGCATGACGGGATTCCGGAGAATCCGCCGTTTTTACTATGTCATTGCTATGATCATGTGCCTGATGATCATCGGCATGCTGATTTTGAATATCGCTTATATGCCGCCGTTCGGAAGCGCGGACGCGCCCGCCAACAACGAGGTCGCGGAGCGCTACCTCGAGAAGGGCGGCGAGGAAACCGGCGTTGTGAACACGGTCACCGGAATGATCCTGCAGTACCGTGCGTTCGATACGTTCGGCGAGACCAACGTACTCTTCATCGGTGCCTGCACGGTAATCATTCTTCTGCTGCACCGCGAGGGCGAGGAGGACAAGCGCCGCCATCATGAGGAGAGCGTCTCGGACAACGGCGATGCGTCGGAGTGGACGCGTGTCACCTATTCGCCGGAGTACGACCGCAAGGGCGATGTGATCCTGCAGACGATTGCGAAGCTGGTTGTTCCGATGATCTTTTTGTTCGGATTGTACATCCTTTTGAACGGACATTTGTCGCCGGGAGGCGGCTTCTCGGGAGGCGCCGTGCTTGGCGCGGGCCTGATTTTGTATAATCAGGCGTTCGGATTCCGCCGTACGGAGCGATTCTTCGACGAGAAGATCTACGACATCATCAAGGTCGGCTCGCTGTGCCTCTACGCGATGATCATCGCCTACTATCTGTTTACGGGCGCCAACGGCATCAAGTCGATTGTTCCGCTGGGGACGCTCGGCACAATCCTGAGCTCGGGATTGATCCTGCCGATCAACCTGCTGGTCGGGTTGGAGGTTGCCTGCACGATGTATGCATTTTACGCATTGTTCCGCAAGGGAAGCTTTTGATACACGGAGGACACCATGCTTTCGGAATTGACGGAAAATTATCTGGCGGTTGTCTCGATGGTTCTGTTCGGTATCGGGTTCGGAAATCTTCTGATTCAGAAGAACCTGATCAAGAAGATCATCGGTCTTAACATCATGGACACCGCAGTTTACCTTTTCTTGGCATCGATGGGGTACATCTCGGGGCGCCTTGCGCCGATTACTGTGGACGGTGACACGAGTGCATCGCGCTACATCAACCCGATCCCGAGCGGTCTTGTGCTCACGGGTATCGTGGTTTCCGTCAGCGTCACTGCCCTGATGCTTGCACTTACGGTTCGGCTGTACCGCCGCTACCGCACGCTGGACATCGACGCCATCACATTGATGGTTCAGCGGGAACATCTGGAGTAACTTGAGTAACTTAGGAGTCGCACGAACATGGAGTGGATACGCAATTTTCCGTTCTTCGCCATTCTGCTGGCGATGGTCTCGGGACCGATCTCGTCGGTTCTGCCGGGACGACATGCACGCCGCGTCAGTTTCCTCGTCGTAATCGCGTCGGGGCTTCTTTCGGTGTGCACTCTTGTGTATGTGCTCTATACGGGAGAGGCGTTTACATATCAGATGGGCGCGTTCCCCGCGCCGTTCGGAAATGAGATCCGTGCGGGCGTTCTGGAGGCGATGACGGCGACATTTTTCTGCCTCATCATGCTGTTGTCGCTGGTCGGCGGCTACCGCTTCACGGCCGTTGACATCGTGGAGGACCGGGAGAATCTGTTCTACATTCTCATCAACCTTCTCCTGGCGTCGCTTCTGGCTCTTATCTACACAAACGACCTGTTTACGGGCTACGTTTTCATCGAGATCAACACGATTGCTGCGTGCGGTCTGATCATGATCCGCGGGTGGGGCCGAAACCTTCTGGCTGCTACGAAATACATGATCATGTCGCTGCTCGGTTCCGGTCTTTTGCTCATCTCGATCGCGATTTTGTACGGCATCACGGGACACCTGTTGATGGAGCCGATGCATGGTGCAATCCTCTCAATCGTGGAAAACGGAACCTACACGGAGCCGTTGACGGTTGCGGTCGGTCTGTTCTGCGTCGGTATCGCCATCAAGTCGGCATTGTTCCCGTTCCACTCGTGGCTGCCGGACGCGTACGGCTACTCGACGTGCTCGTCGAGCGCGATTCTGTCGAGTCTCGTGTCGAAGGGTTACATTTTCCTTCTGATCAAGTTTTTCTACCGCGTCATCGGAACGGACATTATTCATCAGATCCAGGTTGACGATGTGTTGTTTGTGTTCGGTATCGCGGGCATGATCTTCGGATCGGTGAGTGCGATTCAGCAGACCGACGTCGGACGAATGATCGCATTTTCCTCGGTCGCGCAGATCGGATATATTTACATGGGCTTCGGCCTGAACACCGAGGCCGGTATGATCGCGTCGATCTTCCACATTCTGGCGCACTCGGCCGGCAAATCGCTGTTGTTTGTGTCCCTGAACGGTCTTACCGGCGGAAACTGGGAAAATGCAAACTACCGCAAGCTGCGAGGTGCCGCGTACCGGAACCGGATCGCGGGCGTCGGATTTGCGGTCGGATCGCTCTCGATGGTCGGTATTCCGCTTTTGGCGGGCTTTACGTCGAAGGTGTATTTTGCGCAGGCCGCGTTCGGCGTGACCTCGACGACGAAACAGCTGGTGACGCTTGTCGCTCTCGCGGTCAGTACGATTCTAAACGCGATGTATTTCATCGGACAGACGATCAATATTTACACACCGCTGCAGCGGACGGAAGGGCGTCCGAGGGTGGCGGTCGGCCGTGCGATGTGGACGGCGACGGTTCTGTTTATTCTTTTGAACCTGTTGCTCGGCATCGGTTCGGAACCGATTTTTCGATGGATTGAGGAGGGGCTTCGGCTCTTCGGATAGGAGTGAGTTATGGGAGCTTGGTTGATACCGATGACAATCGTAACGCCGTTTTGCGGTGCGATGGCGGTTGCTTTTATTAAGCCGCTTCGCAGGTCGCTGCGTGCGCTTCACATTGCGGTCGGCGCGTTCGTGGCGGTGACGGCTCTTTTGGCGCTTATCACATCGCTGCACGGGGAAGCGGAGACCGTCCTGTTTGAGTTTCTGCCGAACGTACCGCTTTATTTCCGCGCGGACAGCGTTGCGGTGACATTCGCGCTCCTTACGGTCTGCATGTGGCTTTCCTCGACCGTATTCTCGTTTGAGTACCTTGCGCACGGCGAGAGAGAAGACCGGTACAACATCTTCTCGTTGCTTGCGCTGGCTGCCCTGATGGGCGTGTGCTTCTCGGGCAATCTGGTCACGACATATCTTTTCTATGAGATGATGACGCTCGCGACGTTCCCTCTCGTCATGCATGAGCAGACGAAGGAGGCGATCTCCGCGGGCATGACATACCTGTATTACTCGCTGGCGGGCGCATTTCTGGGCCTCGTCGGAATCTTCTTCCTGTATGCATACTCGACACCCGGCAGTAGAGGTGCCGGCGGACGACTGATGTATGTTGCGGGAGGTTTCTTAAGTCAGACGCTTACCGAGGCGCAGAGCTCGGCCCTTCTGATCGCAGTGTTCCTCATGCTTGTGGGACTCGGCTCGAAGGCCGGCATGTTCCCGCTGCACGGATGGCTTCCGAAGGCGCATCCCGTGGCTCCGGCCCCGGCATCGGCGCTTCTGTCCGGCAACATCACAAAGATGGGCATTTTGTTCATCATCCGAATCGTATACTATAGCGTCGGCCCGCGTTTCATCGGTGGAACCTGGGCGCAGTATGCGCTTTTGACATTGACGGTGCTCACCATTTTCCTCGGATCCATGCTTGCGTTCCGAGAGAAGGTGATGAAGAAGCGCCTCGCGTACTCGACGGTGAGCCAGACGTCCTATATTCTCGCCGGAATCTACATTCTCACAAATCCGACAGGATCGTTTTTGCACATCATTTTCCACTCGGTGATCAAGAACCTTCTGTTCCTCTGCGCCGGTGCCGTGATCGTCAAGACGGGCAGGACGAAGGTGGCGGAGTGGAAGGGTCTCGGTCGGCAAATGCCCTTCACCATGACCGCGTTCACGATCGGCGGTCTGGCGCTTGTGGGTATTCCGCCGCTCGCCGGATTTGTCAGCAAATGGCATATCGCAACGACGGCGCTTGGGTCGGGAACACCGTATTTTTCGTATATCGTGCCGGTTATTTTGCTTGTCAGCGCACTGCTGACGGCCGGCTATCTGATGGGGCCCGCGGCGGACGCCTGGTTTGTCGCGAAGGAGCCCGGGCATGCCGAGGTTAAGGAGGCTGCTGAGGTGCCTGAAACGGAAGCTGCGGAGGCTGCAGCTGATGTGGCGGAAGCAGCGGAAGAGAAGCCGGAAAATGCACCCGAGACCGCAGCAACAGCCTCGAAGCGGGAGGCGGGCCTTCGCATCCTGATTCCGCTGGGAATTCTGGCCGTGGCGGCCATAGTATTCGGTTTGTTCCCGAATCCACTGATAGAATTCTTCGAGGGGTTCTATCTGCCGAGTTACTGGCCGATGTAACAACGTTGTCCGAAAGGAGTCGACAACACGATGAGTGTCTATGTTCTCTTGATCCCGATTCTCCTGCCGATCATCGGCGGGGCGACGCTCGGGCTTTGCAGAGTTCAAAACCGGAAAGTGCGGGAGGGTATCGTCATGGCGATCGTCCTCCTTACTTCCGCATGTGTTGCCGCAATCCTTTTCCTGCGCCCGGAGGGCACAGCGACGGCGTTGATCCTCGCGGGCAGTCTGTCGGTCAAGTTTCACTTGGACGGCGCGTCCTGCGTGTTTGCGGGGCTTGTGGCGGTACTCTGGCCGCTCGCTTCTTTGTATGCGTTTGAGTACATGGAGACGGAGGGGGATTCCAATGCATTTTTCGCATGGTACACGATGACGTACGGCGTCACCGTCGGAATCGCGTTCGCCGCCAACCTCATGACGATGTATATGTTCTACGAGATGCTCACGCTCGTGACCATCCCGTTGATGATGCACGGGCGGAGCTACAAGGCGATGCTCGCGACAAGAAAATACGTAAAATACTCCATCGGCGGCGCGGCGTTTGCCTTCATCGGATTCATCGCGATCGCAGTGTTCGGCGACACGCTTGATTTCCGCCTGGGCGGCGTGCTTACGCAGGTCGGGAACAACCGCGTGATGCTGCAGATCGTGTACGGCATGACCGTGCTCGGCTTCGGCGTCAAGGCGGCAATCTTTCCGTTCCACGGATGGCTTCCGACCGCATCGGTCGCACCGACGCCGGTCACGGCACTCTTGCATGCGGTGGCGGTCGTCAAGGCGGGTGCATTTGCCATCATGCGCGTGACCTACTACAGTTTCGGCACGGAGTTTTTGTACGGCACGTGGGTGCAGCACACGGTGACGATGTTCGCGGTTGTGACGATGGTCTACGGCGCGGTCAAGGCGGTGAAGGAGCAGGATTGCAAACGAAGGCTTGCGTACTCGACGGTGAGCAACCTCTCGTATATCATTTTTGCGGCGTCGCTGATGACGGAGGCCGGGTTCTCGGCTGCGATGACGCACATGCTGTTCCACGGTCTGATGAAGATCACATTGTTCTACTGCATCGGCGCGGTCATGGTCAAGGCCGGAAAGCGCTATGTCTGGGAGATGGACGGAATGGGACGGCGGATGCCGCTCATTTTCCTCGTATATACCGTTGCCGGAATCTCGCTGATCGGAATTCCGCCGATGGTCGGATTCATCAGCAAATGGTACATCGGAACCGCGGCGGTTGCCGACGGAAATCTCTTCGCCTACATCGGCCTTGCTGCACTGATTCTCTCGGCGCTGTTGTCGGCGGCATACATCCTTGAGGTCGTCGTACGTGCGTGGATTCCGAGAAAGGATGCGGTGATCGAGGAGACGCAGATCCGGCATGTCGGACTGCGCATGTCGGTGCCTTTGATCATCTTGACGGTGATGGTTGTCGTGTGCGGTGTGTTATCGACTCCGATCGCACAGTTCCTTGCGGATGTCGCCGCGGGAATCCGGTAGGAGCGGAGAACAGTATTTTGTAAAAGAGCTGCAAAAGCGCGGAAAGGAGCGAACGGATGGAAGGCAATATGCTATTATTGTCATTCGTGCTGCTTCCCCTGATCGGGGGGCTTGTTTCGTGCGCTCTTTTGCAGGTTGGCAAAAAGCCCGGAAAGAAGTGGGCGGAACCGGTGGCGAAGGGCATTCTCTATGCGGTTCTGACGGCGGTGTTTGCGCTTTCCGTATGGTCGATCACGGCAGTGTTGGGCGACACCGAGACGCTTTGGCTGAAGATTCCCGAAATCTGCGGTGAGGGTCTTGTGTTCGAGCTGGACGGCTTCCGCTGCGTGTATCTGACGGCGGCAAGCTTCGCATGGCTGACGTCCACGGTGTTCTACGGGTGGTACGGCAAGCATGATGCGTCCTCCGTTCGGTATCAGGCGTTTACGATGGTGACGCTCTCGTGCACGCTCGGTGTGCTGATCTCCGCAGATCTGTTTACATTGTTTATCTTCTTCGAGGGCATGTCGCTCGCGTCCTACGTGTGGGTTGTGCACGAGCGGACGGAGGAGGCTATCCGCGCCTCGAAGACATATCTTACGGTTGCTGTGATCGGCGGCATGGTGCTGCTGATGGGCATTTTCCTGCTGAACGAACGGTCGTGGCGGCTCTATCTGGACAGCCTACCGATGCAGTTCTACCAGAGCCCAAACACGAAGGCATCCTGGGCTGCGGGACTGTGTCTTTTGTTCGGCTTCGGCGCGAAGGCGGGCGCATGGCCGCTTCACATCTGGCTTCCGAAGGCACATCCCGAGGCACCGGCGTCGGCGTCGGCGCTTCTGTCGGGCATCCTCACAAAGACCGGTGTGTTCGGCATCTGCGCGGTGTGCGGACGGTATTTCCTCTTCCATGCGGGATGGGGCAAGCTTGTGTTCTGGATCGGCGTGATCACCATGCTGGTCGGAGCGATCCGAGCGCTCGGCTCGATCGACATCAAGCACATGCTCGCGTGCTCCTCGGTGTCGCAGATCGGATTTATCCTGGTCGGCGTCGGGGTTGCGGGCGTGATGACGTCGTACAATTCCATGGCGGTCACGGGAAGTGTTCTCCACATGTTGAATCACTCGGCGTTTAAGCTGATTCTGTTCCTCTGCGCCGGCATCGCCGTGCACCGGGTTCACACCAGAGATCTGAACAAGCTTCGCGGCTTCGGACGGAACCGCTACGGCTTCCTGATCCTGGTTATGGTCGCTTCGCTCGGAATCGCCGGAATTCCGGGATTTTCCGGGTATGTTTCGAAGACACTCCTTCACGAGTCCATCGTGGAGGCGTACCATATGACGGGGCTTGCGTCCTTCAAGGTTGCGGAGTATCTCTTCCTGCTCGCGGGCGGCTGTACGCTTGCGTACATGACGAAGCTGTTCATCGTTTTGTTCGTTCGGAAGCCTTCGCCGGAGGTTCTGGCCGCGGAGGAGGGAGAGGGTGCGAAGGATGCGCCGAGAGCCAGCATGGTTCTTTTGGCTGTGACTGCATTTTTCATCTTTGTTGGCGGTGTGCTGCCGGAGGTTACGATGCTTCCGGTCGGTCGGCTCGCGTCCGTGATCATGCCGTACGGGACGATGCGCCACACGCCGGATTTCTTCGGATGGGAGAGTCTGGAGGGCGCCCTAATCACGCTGGCGCTCGGAACGGTGATCTTTTTTGTCGAGCGCGCGTTGGTGTCACGCAAGAGAGTGCCGCTTCGGGAGGCCCCGGAGTATGTCGACCGGATGGAGAAGTTGCCGACACTTGAGGAAAATCTGTACCGGCCGCTGTTGTTCACGGTCGCTCCGGCTGTGTTCGGCACGCTCTGCAGTGCCCTGGAAAACGGTGTCGTGCTGGCGGCAAAGGGTGTGTTTGCATTTTGCAAGGCACTTCTTGCGGTGTTTGACAAGGTTGTCGACGCGGGAGTTATTCTGCTGCGAAGGACTGTCTTAAAGCCCGTGTGTGAGCAGCGCAGCATCACGCTCGGCGAGGCGGTGTGCAATCCGATCGGACATGTCGGAAACGGTTTTATCCGCCTGTGGAACGCGACGTTCGGCCGCAAGAAGCCGAAGGAGGGCGACTGCGTAGCCGCCGTCAACCGCGCAAGAGAGAGCCTCGGGGAGACCGTCAAGCTGGTGTCCCGCAGCCTTTCCTACGGTCTGATGGCGTTCTGTATCGGACTTCTGGTGCTGTTGACGTACCTTTTGTGGAGCTTTTTGTATTGATATTGCATGATGATAAGGGGAATCCGGAAAATCGGGATTTCCCTTATTTCCGTATTCGGGTGTAAATTTTCCTTGTGCAGCGCGGCTGCATGGGGTATAATCAATTCTGTATGCGGCTGCGGCGGTACCGCGCCGGAATCGGAGGGTTAAGTATGGCTATCAGAATCGACGGAAAAGTGATTTCCACGGAGATCAAGGATGAATTGAAGGCTCACGTTGCGGAGCTCGCTGCGGCAGGGAAGGAGATCTGCCTCGCGGTGATCCAGGTCGGCAACGACAAGGCATCAACGGTCTACGTGTCGAACAAGAAGAAGGCTTGTGAATATATCGGGATCAAATCCCTGGCATATGAGCTTCCCGAGGAGACGACCACGGAGGAGCTTCTGGCAATTATCGAGGAGTTGAACGCGCGCGCGGATGTGAACGGCATCCTCGTGCAGCTGCCTGTTCCGAAGCACATTGACGAGGAGAAGATCCTTCTCGCGATCTCGCCCGACAAGGACGTGGACGGCTTCCATCCGGTGAGCGTGGGTCGTTTGAACATCGGACAGAAGGGCTTCCGCTCCTGTACGCCGGCCGGCGTGATCCAGCTTTTGAAGCGCACCGGAATCGCCATCGACGGCAAGGAGTGCGTTGTCATCGGCCGCAGCAACATCGTCGGGAAGCCGATGGCGGCCATGCTTTTGGCGGAGAACGGAACGGTCACGGTGTGCCACTCGCACACGAAGAACCTTGCGGAGGTGACGAAGCGTGCGGACATTCTCGTCGTGGCGATCGGCAAGCCGAAGATGATCACGGCAGAGTATGTGAAGGAGGGCGCGACGGTCATCGACGTCGGCATCCATCGTATGGATGACGGCAAGCTCTGCGGCGACGTTGATTTCGAGAGCGTGGAACCGATTGCGGGTGCGATCACCCCGGTTCCGGGCGGCGTAGGCCCGATGACGATCGCGATGCTGATGTACAACTGTGTGGCATCGGCGGAGATGAACGAGTAAAGAGGTTTTGATGAGAGTTTATTTTGTATCGCTCGGATGCGATAAAAATCTCGTGGACAGCGAGGTGATGCTGGGCCTTCTGCAGGCTGCCGGCCATTCGCTCGCGGAGGATGTTTCGGACGCGGACGCGGCGGTTGTCAACACGTGTTGCTTCATCGGCGACGCGAAGGAGGAGAGCATCAACACGATCCTCGCGCTTGCGGAGCACCGCTCGGGCGGGAAGTTAAGACGCCTCGTGGTCACGGGATGCCTTGCGCAGCGCTATGCGGCCGAGATCCGGGACCAGATTCCCGAGGTTGACGCGATCATCGGCACATCCTCGTACGAGGACATTGTGGCGGCTTTGACGACGGACGAAGAGTACGAATCCCTTCGGCCGCTTACCTATCTGCCGGGCCCCGAGACGCCCCGCGCGATCACGGCCGGCAACTATGTTTCGTACTTAAAGATTGCGGAAGGCTGCGACAAATGCTGCACCTACTGCATCATCCCCAAGATCCGCGGTCCGTACCGGTCGTTCCCGATGGAGCGGCTCGTTGCGGAGGCAAGAAGACTTGCGGAGGCCGGCACGAGAGAGTTGATTTTAGTTGCGCAGGAGACGACCCGCTACGGTATCGATCTCTACGGCGAGAAGAAGCTTGCGGAGCTGATCCGGCAGCTTGCAAAGATCGAGGATCTCTCATGGATCCGCATCCTGTATTGTTATCCCGAGGAGATTGACGATTCCTTAATCCGCGTGATGGCGGAGGAGCCGAAGGTGTGCCGGTATCTTGATATGCCGATCCAGCACGCGTCGGACGAGATCCTGAAGCGGATGGGCAGAAGAACGACCCGCGCGGACATCGAGGCGATGGTCGAGAGACTTCGCAGGGAAGTGCCCGGCATCGTGCTTCGCACGACGCTGATCGCGGGATTCCCGGGCGAGACCGAAGAGGATTTTGCGCAGATGTACGAGTTCGTACAGAAGATGCGCTTCGAGCGTCTCGGATGCTTTGCCTACTCGAAGGAGGAGGGCACGGCGGCAGCGAAGATGAGGGGTCAGATTCCCAAACATGTGAAAGAGCGCAGAAAGAATGCGATCATGCGGCTGCAGAAGGAAATCTGCGCCGAATACTGCAGAAGCCTCGTGGGCCGGACGATCCCGGTGATCACGGACGGTTTTCTGCCGGAGGACAGTGTGTTCACGGGCCGTACGGCCGGGGACGCGCCGACCGTTGACGGGGCTGTATTTTTCGAGGGCCCGTCGTCCCTGTTGTCCGGGGACATCGTTTCCGTGAAGATCACGGGAGCGGGCGAATATGATTTGACCGGTGAGGTGGTAAACGAATGAGAAAGATGAATCTGCCGAACAGAATCACGTTGTTCCGGGTGTTTTTGATCCCGGTATTTGTCATTCTGCTCATGCTGGAGAATTATCTCCCGTACTACAATTTCATTGCGCTTGCGGTGTTTGCGGCGGCGAGCTTTACGGACTTTCTGGACGGCCATATCGCCCGCAAATACAACCTGGTCACGACGTTTGGCAAGTTTATGGACCCGCTTGCAGACAAGATATTGGTCTGCACGGCGCTCATTCTGCTGATCGAGTTTGACAAGATTCCCGCGGTGGTGGTTGCGGTCATCATGGCGAGAGAGTTCATCATCAGCGGTTTCCGCCTGATCGCATGCGACAAGGGCGTTGTTCTGGCGGCCGGGTATCTGGGGAAGATCAAGACATTTTCCCAGATGTTCATGTGCTGTTTTATGCTCTTCACGGCGGACCCGTATTACAACAAGTACCTGTTCTTCCGCATTATCGACGTGGTCGGCAAGATCTTCATGTGGTTCGCTCTGTTGATGACGGTGGTATCCTTGGTGGATTACCTGTGGAAGAATATCGATGTTCTGCGTGACGACAAGGACAAGGAGAAGAAGAGCCAGTCATGAAGACGGTGATCGTGATCGGCGGGGGTGCCGCCGGCATGATGGCGGCGATCGGAGCGGCCCGTGAGGGTGCGTCGGTCACGCTGTTGGAGAAAAATGAAAAGCTCGGCAAGAAGATTTACATCACCGGCAAGGGGCGCTGCAACTTAACGAACGCCTGCGATCTGCAGGAGTTTTCGGAGCATGTCGTCACGAACCGGCGATTCTTGTTGAGTGCCCTGCACGGGTTTGACAATACGGCGACGATGGAGTTCTTCGAGGAGCTCGGCATGCCGGTGAAGACAGAGCGCGGAAAGCGCGTTTTTCCGGTGTCCGACAAGGCCTCGGACGTCATCCGCGCGCTGGAGCGCGAGTGCCGTCGCCTGGGCGTTCGTGTGCGTCTTCACACGGAGGTGAAGGGCCTGCGGACCGAGGCGCTTCCGGCGGAGGACACTTCCGCAGAGACTGCGGAAAATGCGCAAAAGCCCAAAAAGCAGAAGAAGCCGCAGGCAACCTGCGCCGTGACCGGAGTACGGCTTTCGGACGGCACGGAGCTGGCGGCGGATGCGGTCGTCTTGGCGACCGGAGGACTGTCGTATCCCACGACGGGTTCGACCGGCGACGGCTACCGCATGGCCGGAAAGCTCGGCCACGACGTGACGAGGCTGGTGCCTTCGCTCGTCTCGCTGACGGCGAGGGAGAGCTGCTGCGCGGAGCTTGCGGGGCTTACACTTAAGAATGTTTCGGTAAAGTTTAACGATAAAACCGGGAAACTCCTGCGGGAGGATTTCGGAGAGCTGTTGTTTACGCACCGCGGAATCAGCGGGCCGGTCGTGTTGACGGCAACCGCATTTTGCGCGGATGCGCTTGTCGGCGGCACGGCGGTGATCGACACGAAGCCGGCTTTGACGGAGGAGCAGCTGCAGGCGCGGCTTCTTCGGGAGCTCGAGGGCGGCAAGAGCAAGCAGATGAAAAATCTGATCGGCGTTTTAGTGCCCGCGGCGCTCGGCGAGGAGATGCTAAAAAGGAGCGGTATCGACAGCGCGAAGACGGCAGGGAGCGTGACGCGGGAAGAGCGGCTCCGGCTGGCCGGGGAGCTGCGGCATTTTTCGCTCACGATCGACGGCATGGGCGGCTACAACGAGGCGGTTGTGACGAAGGGCGGCGTCTCGGTATCGGAAGTCAATCCTTCGACGATGGAATCGCGGATCGCAAAGGGATTGTACCTCGCGGGCGAGGTGCTCGACGTCGATGCGACGACCGGCGGATTCAATCTGCAGATCGCGTGGTCGACCGGCATGCTGGCCGGGCGGAGAGCCGCGCGTGACGAGTGATTTTGAGGAAAAACGAGAGGTGTTGGTATGGGAAGACAGATTGCCATTGACGGACCTGCGGGTGCAGGCAAGAGCACGATTGCGAGAAGCCTCGCGAAGAAGCTCGGATATATTTACGTGGACACGGGCGCGATGTACCGCGCGATGGCCCTGTATCTGCTGCGCAAGGGGATTGCGGCGGACGAGACGGAGAAGATCGAGGCCGCCTGCGGCGACGCCGACGTCTCCATCGTGTTCGCGGACGGTGAGCAGCAGGTTTTGTTAAACGGGGAAAATGTCAACGGCCTCATCCGCACGGAGGAGGTCGGCAACATGGCGAGCGCATCCTCGGTGAACCCGAAGGTTCGCGAGAAGATGACCGAGCTTCAGCGCAAGCTGGGCGAGGAGTCGGACGTCGTGATGGACGGCCGCGACATCGGCACGTTCGTGCTTCCGAAGGCGGATGTCAAGATCTATCTGACGGCCTCGGTAGCGGAGCGCGCGAGAAGAAGAGCGCTTGAGTATGAGCAGAAGGGAATGACGGTGGACGTTGCGAAGATTGCGGCGGACATCGAGGAACGCGATTACCGCGATATGCACAGAGAGCATGCGCCGCTTCGTCAGGCGGAGGATGCGGTTCTGGTCGATTCCTCGGACATGACGATCGAGCAGGTTGAGGCGAGACTGATGGAGCTGTGCGCAGCAAAGAAGGACGACGGTAAAAGTTTTTTCGCGTGAGTGTCCCGGGCGGGGCACAGCGGAAGGTGATCGTCGCCAAGAGCGCGGGCTTTTGCTTCGGCGTGCAGCGGGCCGTGGACACGGTGTACCGCCTAAGCGAGGGAAAGCATGAGCCGGTGTATACGCTCGGGCCGATCATTCACAACGAGCAGGTTGTCGCGGACCTTGCGGCGAGAGGAGTCTCCGTCTTGGAGAGCGCGGACGAGCTTGCGAACATAACGCGCGGAACCGTCGTAATCCGTTCCCACGGCGTGCCGAAATCGGTGGACGACCGGCTGCGGGAGATGGAGGCTGCGTCGGAGGGAAAACTCAAGGTTGTCGACGCGACCTGTCCGTTTGTTAAAAAAATTCATAAAATTGTTTACGAGAGGAGTCGCACGGGGGCTCATATCATCCTCTGCGGCGACGAAAAGCACCCCGAAGTGCAGGGAATTACGGGATGGTGCGAAGGCGGCGCAACCGTGATTTCCACGCCCGAAGAGGCAAGGATTGCGGCATCGGAGGCGCGAGCGAAGGGAGAGAGCATTTGTCTCGCGGCTCAGACCACATTTCATTATACAAAATTCAAAGATATTGTTGAAATTTTTCGCGAAATGGGTTATAATGCCAGCGATAGTGCGGTTAATACTATCTGCAATGCCACGGAAGAGAGACAGACAGAAGCGCGTTCTCTGGCAAAAGCCTGCGACGCGATGGTCGTGATCGGCAGCGCAAGCAGTTCCAACACCCGCAAACTTTACGAGATTGCGGCCGAGGAATGTGCGAATACGTACTACGTGCAGTCGGTCAGAGATCTGGATCGGACACCTTTACACACGTTTCGTTGCGTCGGTATTACGGCAGGGGCATCTACCCCAAGAAAGATTATTGAGGAGGTTCATGAGATCATGGACAATATGGAATTTGACCAGATGCTGGAAGAGTCGTTCAAAACAATACGAAACGGAGAGGTAGTCGAGGGCACGGTTATCGGTGTTAAGGAAGATGAGATTGCTTTGAATATCGGCTACAAGGCCGACGGAATCATCACCAAGTCGGAGTACTCCAGCCAGCCGATCGCGGATCTGCGCACGGCGGTAAAAGAGGGCGACACGCTTTCCGCAAAGGTGATCAAGGTAAATGACGGCGAGGGCCAGGTGCTCCTTAGCCGCAGAAGACTCAACAGCGAGCGCACGAGCGCTTTGCTTCAGGAAGCATTTGAGCAGGGTACCGTGCTCACCGCGAAGGTTACGAACGTGGTGGACGGCGGCCTGAACGTAGTCGTTGACGACTGCCGCGTATTCATCCCGGCAAGCCTCGTCTCCGACGTATATGAGAAGGATCTGACGAAGTTCCAGGATCAGGAGATTGAGTTCCGCATCACGGAATACAATCCGAGAAAGAGACGCGTCATCGGCAACCGTAAGCAGCTGCTGCTGGAGCGCCGCAAGGAGAAGAGCGATGCTTTGATGGCTACGCTCAAGGAAGGCGACATCCTCGACGGTGTTGTGAAGAATGTTACCGAGTTCGGTGCATTTGTTGACATCGGCGGTGTTGACGGACTTCTCCATGTATCCGAGATTTCCTGGGGCCGCATCGAGAATCCGAAGAAGCTCTTCAAACCGGGCGACACCGTTCGCGTATTTGTCAAGAGCATCAACGGAACGAAGATCGCACTCAGCATGAAGTTTGAGGATCAGAATCCCTGGTATGACGCTGCAGAGCGCTTTGCACCGGGAACGATCGTTACCGGCCGCGTTGCCAGAATGACGGCATTCGGTGCTTTCGTTGAGATCGCAAAGGGCGTTGACGCGCTGCTGCATGTATCGCAGATCTCGAGAAACCGCGTAGAGCAGCCTTCGGATGTTCTTTCGGTAGGTCAGGAGATCACCGCAAAGATCGTTGATTTCAATCCCGAGGATCACAAGATCAGCCTGAGCATCAAGGCACTTACGGATAACACCGCTGAGGAGCCTGCAGAGGAGCCCGCTGTGGCAGAGGAAGCAAAGGCAGAGTCCGAAGAAGCTTAATCAATGGATTCATGAAATGAGGGAACAGGAGCACATTGGGGTATCCCCATTGTGCTCTTTCTCATATCGGCGGAAACGAAGGTGCGGGAGCATTTTCCGCGAAGCAGGACGCCGGTTCACGGAAACGGTTGGAGGAAAATGATGGAAGAAGCAATGGTTCGTGTGGCGCTGGACGCCATGGGCGGCGACAATGCGCCCGGAGAGATCATCAAGGGTGCCGTTGAGGCGATCGGCCTTCACCCCGAGCTCCATGTGACGCTCGTGGGCAAGGAAGAGGTTGTGCGAGAGCATTTGTCAGCGTACGCGTACGATGCGTCGCGCATCGAGATCGTCAATGCGACGGAGGAGATCTCCTGTGACGAGCCGCCGGTCGAAGCGGTCCGCAAGAAGCGTGATTCCTCGCTCACGGTAGCGCTCAACCTGGTTCGCCACAAGACGTGCGATGCGTTTGTGTCCGCGGGCAGCACCGGTGCGATCCTGGCAGGCGGTCAGATCCTGGTCGGCCGCATCCGCGGCATCGAGAGAACGCCTTTGGCGCCGTTAATTCCGACCGCGACGGGAGCCGCGCTTTTGATCGACTGCGGAGCCAACGTGGATGCCAGACCGTCGCAGCTCGTGCAGTATGCGATGATGGGCTCCATCTACATGGAGCATGTGGTCGGCGTGAAGAATCCCCGCGTCGGTATCGTGAACATCGGCACCGAGGAGGAGAAGGGCAACGCGCTCGTCAAGGAGACGTATCCGCTTTTGAAGGCACTGCCGGGCATCAACTTCATCGGCAGCGTGGAGGCACGCGAGATCCCCAGAGGCGTTGCGGACGTCATCGTCACCGAGGCGTTTGTCGGAAACGTCATTCTGAAGCTGTACGAAGGACTTGCGGGAACGCTTCTTGACAAGATCAAGGAGGGCATGCTCTCCACAGTCCGCAGCAAGGTCGGTGCGGCTTTGGTGAAGCCGGCACTTAAGAAGACGCTTAAGAGCTTCAACACGTCCGAATACGGCGGAGCGCCGATGCTCGGCCTGAACGGCCTCGTCGTGAAGATTCACGGAAACTCGACCGCGATGGAGACGAAAAATGCACTCGCGCAGTGCATTGCCTTCCTTAAGGAGGACATCGGCGGGAAGATCCGGGAGCATTTGTCGACGGAGAAAAAGGAAGAACAGTAATCATCGAATGATTCGGTGTTTGTAAGTATGTATACAGGAGTAAACAGCCATGTTTGAACAGGTGACGGCAGTCATAGCGGAAACGCTGCATGTCAGCCGGGAGTCCATCACCAGAGAGACGTGTTTCGTCGAGGACCTCGGCGCGGATTCGCTCGATATGTATCGGCTCTGGCTGGCATTGGAGGATGCCTACGACGCGGAATTGCGTCCTGCGGAGGATATGAAGCTCCGCACGGTCGGCGATCTGTGCGACCGGTTGAAGAAGAGTCTGTCCGAGGATATGTAAGCCCGGGACAGCGGGGAGGGGGGCATTTTGCGCCTCCCGGAAAGGTGCACGAATGAACGAGGAGACCCTTCGGCTGATCGAGGAGAAGATCGGATACCGGTTCGGAGATCTTTCGCTTCTGGTGCTTGCGCTTACGCACAGTTCGTATGCGCACGAGTCGGGGCGGACGAAGCGGGGAACGGTCTGCAACGAGCGTCTGGAGTTTCTGGGCGACGCGGTGTTGGAACTGATGACCAGCGAGTATCTGTACGAGCACCACGGCGAGATGGCCGAGGGAAGGCTGTCCAAGCTGCGCGCGAGCATCGTGTGCGAGCCGTCGCTGGCGATCTGTGCGCGCGACATCGGACTCGGCGAGTATCTCCGCCTCGGACGGGGCGAGGAGATGACCGGCGGACGCGAGCGCGATTCGATTCTGTCCGACGCGTTCGAGGCCGTGATCGGAGCCATCTACCTGGACGGCGGCGCGGAGCCGGCACGGGAGTTTGTCGGACGGTTTGTGCTTTCGAACCTTCGAAACGACCAGCTCTTTGTGGATGCGAAGACGGTGCTTCAGGAGCTGTGCCAGCAGCGGTTTAAGAGCGAGCCGGTGTACACCCTCGTGAAGGAGGAAGGCCCCGCTCATGCAAAAGAATTTACCATGTCCTGCACGGTCGGCGATGAGTTTGTCGAGACGGCCACGGGACGTTCGAAAAAAAGCGCGGAGCAAATCTGCGCACAGCAGATGCTTAAGCGTCTGCGGGAGACGGAGTGATCGCGATTACCACGGGACACAAAGGAGTGCGAGATGTACTTAAAGAGCATTGAGGTTCATGGATTCAAGGCATTTGCCAACAAGATCCGGTTTGAATTTGACGGCGGCATCACGGGAATCGTGGGCCCGAACGGAAGCGGAAAGAGCAACGTTGCGGACGCCGTGCGCTGGGTTTTGGGCGAGCAGAGCGCCAAGCAGCTGCGCGGAAGCAGCATGCAGGACGTCATCTTCTCGGGAACGGAAGCCAGAAAACCGATGGGATTTGCCTACGTGTCGCTGACGCTCGACAACAGCGATCACAAGCTGCCGATCTCGTATGATGAGGTGACGGTTGCCCGCCGCGTGTACCGCTCGGGCGAGAGCGAATACCTGATTAACGGCGCGGAGTGCCGACTTCGCGATGTGCAGGAGCTCTTCTTCGACACCGGTATCGGCAAGGAGGGCTACTCCCTGATCGGGCAGGGCCAGATCGACAAGATCTTGAGCGGAAAGCCCGAGGAGCGCCGCGAGATCTTCGACGAGGCTGCCGGCATTACGAAGGTTAAAAAGCGGAAAATGCAGACGGAGAAGAACCTGGCGGAGGAACGCGCCAATCTTGCCCGTGTGAACGATATTATCGCCGAGATCGAGGGACGCATCGAGCCCCTCGAGCGGCAGAGCGAGAAAGCCAGAAAGTTCCTGGACCTTCGCGAGGAATTGAAGGCCCGCGAAGTGAACCAGTTTTTGTCGGAGTACGAGCGGAGCGAGAGCAGCCGCAAGGACCTCACGGAGCGGCTCGACATCGTGACGGCGGACCTGAACCGCGCGACGGAAGCCTATGAGGAGGCACGCGAAGAGTACGACCGGCTGTTGAATACGCTTGAGAATCACCGCGAGGAGCTCTCGCGCGCGAAGGAGTATTGTGCCTCGAAGCGCGTCGAGGCCGAGAAGGGAAGCGGTGACCGCAATGTCCTGAAGGAGCAGATCGCATCCTTAACGCAGATGGCGCAGCAGTTTGAGGACCGCAGTGCGCGCCTGCGCGACCAGGTCGGCGCGCGTGAGGAAGAGCTCGCCAAATACGATGAGACCCTTGAGTCTTTGGGAGAACAGCTCGACGAACTTGCGGAGGCGAAGGACGCTGCCGAGGCACTTCTCTCGGGCATGAAGACGCAACTCACCGAGAAGCTCACCGAGGAGCAGGGACTTCGCGAGGCGCAGATCAAGGCCCTCGAGGAGGGCGCGGACCGCAAGGCCGAGATGGAGCGAAACAATACACTCCTGGAGCAGTATTCGATCACGCGCGCGGAAGTCAATGCGAAGCTTTTGAAGTTCCGCACGGAGGCCGACGAGGCGAACCGGCAGATCGAGGAGGCGACCGCGGCGTTAAAGGATGCCGTGAACCGCGTTGCGGATGCGACCGAGGCGCAAAATACGAAGGAGGCCCGCGTTCGCGAGCTCACCTCGCTGATCGCCGAGGCGTCCGAGCATTGGGAACAGACGAAGAAGAAGGCCATCGAGGCGGCATCGCGGTTCGAGACGATGCGAAACCTCGTGGAGCGCTATGACGGATATGCGGGGACCGTTCGCCGCGTGATGGAGAAGAAGACGGATTTTCCGGGCATTCACGGTGTCGTTGCGGACATCATCGAGACGGAGGAGACGTACGAGACCGCGGTGGAGACCGCACTGGGCGGCAACATCCAGAACGTTGTTGTGGATTCTGCCGAGACGGCGAAGCGGCTGATCGAGTACTTAAAGGACAACCGCCTGGGACGCGCGACGTTCCTGCCGCTTAAGGAAATCCGCGCGAAGAAGGAAGAATTTGACAAAGCCGTATTCAAAAAGCCCGGCGTGTTGGGAGTAGCGTCCGAGCTCGTGAAGGCGGATGATACGTACCGCGAGGCGATCGACTATCTGCTCGGAAGATTTCTGGTTGTGGATACCGTTGATCACGCCATCGCTATTTCCCGCGAATACAAGCAGAAGCTTCGGCTGGTAACGCTCGAGGGCGAGTTGTTCGCACCGGGCGGCGCCATCTCCGGCGGTGCGTTCAAGAATAACAGCAATCTTCTCGGACGCCGCAGAGAGGCTGAGGAACTCGAGGCGGAAGCCGCGAAGACGAAGGCGGCCGCGGAAGCCTGCGAGAAGACGGTTGCGAAGTACCGCAAGGAGCGTGAGATCCTTCGAAACGAGGTCGATCTGGCGCGCACGTCCCTGCAGGAATTGATGCTTGCGCAGAATACCGCCAAGATGAACCTCGATCACGTGCAGGAGCAAAACGGCGGCCTGATGGAACTTCGGAACGCTCTCGTACAGGAGGCTTCGGAGGCCGAGGCTGCGTGCGAGCGCATCAAGGAGAAGAACCGCGAGCTCACCGCACAGATGGAGGAGAGCGAGGAGAGCGCGAAGGCAAATCTTGCCCGCGCCGAAGAGCTTCGCGCCGAGATCGAGACATTGCGGGGAGCGGAGGACACGGCGAGTGCCGAGGCTGTCCGCACCCTGACCGAATACAATGCATTAAAGCAGAGCGTCGAATATCGCCGCGACTCCGGCGACCGCATGACCCGCGAGCTCGAAGGTCTCCGTGAGGAGCTTCGCAGCGTTGAGGAGGGAAGCGCCGGCGCGCAGGAGCAGATCCGCCGCAAGGAGGTTCGCGTCCGCGAGCTCGAGGAGGAGCAGTGCGAACTCCAGAAGGAGATTCAGGACACCGAGGCTCACATCGAGTCGCTGTCGGAACTCGCCGAGGAGATCACGAAGCGCAATCGCGATTTCTTTGAGAAGCGTGAGTCGCTCTCGAAGGAGATGACGGCGCTCGACAAGGAGCAGTTCCGCCTGCAGAACCAGCGTGAGAAGATGGAGGAGCAGCTTGATTCGCAGACGCACTACATGTGGGAGGAGTATCAGCTCACCTACACGCAGGCGTGCGAGCTCAGAAACGAAGAGTATGCGAACCCGACCGTAAACCGCAAGGCGGTTTACGAGTTGAAGAACCGCATCCGCGATCTCGGAAACGTGAACGTGAATGCCATCGAGGAATACCGCGAGACCAAGGAGCGCTTCGAGTTCTTAAACGGTCAGCGCGAGGATATCGTCGCCGCGGAGCAGACGCTCGTCGGCATCATCGAGGCGCTCGACGCGGAGATGAGAAGGCAGTTCGAGGAGACGTTCGCCGAGCTGAAGGTGCGGTTTGACCGTATTTTCCGCGAGCTCTTCGGAGGCGGAAAGACGTCCCTTTCGCTCATGGAGGACGAGGATGTTCTGGAGGCAGGCATTCTGGTGAACGCGCAGCCGCCCGGAAAGAAGCTTCAGAACATGCTGCAGCTCTCCGGCGGTGAGAAGGCGCTGACGGCAATCGCTTTGTTGTTCGCAATCCTTGACCTCAAGCCGTCGCCGTTCTGCCTCTTGGACGAGATCGAGGCGGCACTTGACGATTCGAACGTTTCGCGCTTCGCGCAGTACCTGCGCAAGCTCTCGAGCGAGACGCAGTTCATCGTCATCACGCACCGCCGCGGCACGATGGCGGCCGCCGATGCCCTCTACGGCATCACCATGCAGGAGAAGGGCGTGTCGACGCTCGTCTCCGTCAACCTGATCGAGAATGAGTTGGACAAATAAGTTCGAAGGAGTAAGTTTCGATGTTTTTTTGGAAGAAGAAAAAGGGCGCTTCGGAAGATGCGGAAAATGAAACCGCAGACCTCGCGGAGGCCGTAGAATCGGCGGAGGAAGCTGCTTCGGAGGCCGCGGAAGAGGCGGAGGCCGTGGCGGACGCGCTTGAAGATGCTGCGGAGGAAGTTTCGGAAGCCGGGTCTTCGGACGAGGTTTCGGAGGAGGCACCCGCAGAGCAGGAACAGAAGAAGAAAGGATTTTTCGCGAGACTCGTTGCCGGCATGAGCAAGACGAGAGCGAATCTCGCGGGTGGACTTCGCTCGCTGTTCGGCGGAAGCCGCATCGACGAGGACTTCTACGAGGAACTCGAGGAGATCCTGATCATGGCGGACCTCGGCGTGGCGACGACGGGAGACATTCTCGACGGGCTTCGCGCGAAGGTGAAGGAGCAGAAGATCAACGAGCCTGCCGCGTGCCGGCAGCTTTTGATGGACACGATCCGCGAGCAGATGACGGTGCCCGAGGATGCGTACGAGTTTGAGAACCGCCCGTCGGTTATCATGATGGTCGGTGTCAACGGCGTCGGCAAGACGACGACGGCCGGCAAGATTGCCGGTGCGATGAAGGCGGAGGGCAAGAGAGTGCTTCTAGCGGCGGCGGATACGTTCCGCGCGGCGGCAACGGAGCAGCTGATCGAGTGGTCCCACCGCGCCGGATGCGAGATCATCTCGGCGAAGGAGGGCGCTGACCCCGCGGCGGTTGTGTTTGACGCGGTCAACGCGGCAAAGGCCCGCAAGGCGGATGTATTGATCTGCGATACGGCAGGCCGTCTTCACAACAAGAAGAACCTGATGGACGAGCTCGGAAAGATCAACCGTGTCATCGACCGAGAGTACCCGCAGGCGCACCGCGAGACGTTCGTTGTTCTGGACGCAACGACCGGACAGAACGCTTTGGTGCAGGCTCGCGAGTTCAACGAGATCGCGGACATCACCGGCATCGTCATTACGAAGATGGACGGCACCGCGAAGGGCGGTATCGTCGTGGCGATCCAGAAGGAGCTCGGCATCCCCGTCAAGTTCATCGGCGTGGGCGAGAAACTCGAGGATATGCAGCGCTTCGATCCGAACGCGTATGTGGACGCATTGTTCGCGACGGGCGACGACGCCGAGTAAGGCATTTCATGGACTGTGAAAGATTCCGACCGCTTCGGCCTTCGGAATCTTTTTTTGCATTTTCCGAAACCGATACCGTTTAAATCCGAGATATAGGGTGAGAGGGCCTTCGAAAACAAACCGAGAAAGGGGGGAGCGGAATGTCGGATGAAGAGATCGTAGGATTGTTTCTTGCGAAGGATGAGACGGCGATCACAAAGACGCAGGACAAATACCGTCGCTATCTGCACAAGATTGCGGTTCAGATCCTCGGAAGCGAGGAAGACGCCGAAGAGTGCGTAAACGATGCGTATCTTGTCGCGTGGAACACGATCGCGGACAATCGTCCTGAAAATCTTTCGACGTATCTGGGGAAGATCACCAGACGAAGAGCAATCGACATGTTGCGAAAGAGAAGTGCCGACAAAAGAATCCCTTCCGAGTTTTATTCCTCCGTGGACGAGTTGGCGGAGGTGCTTCCCGGGGGGAGCAATCCCGAGGAGGAGCTTGCGGGCGAACAGCTGGAGCATTTGATCGCAGAGTTCGTACACGGGCTTCCCGCAGAACAAAAGAGACTGTTCGTCGGGCGGTACTACTATTTTGACTCTCTGAAGGAGGTTGCTTCCTACTGCGGAATGCGCGAGAGCAAGGCGAAAAGCATGCTGTTCCGGATTCGCTGCAGACTGAAGGAGTATTTGGAAAAGGAGGGTTACACGGTATGAAGAAAGAGGATTTGGCGGATGCGGTGGGAGGCATCTGCGAGTCGGATCTGATCGAGGTCGATGAAGTGCGGAACGCGCCGCGTCTTACGGTTGTGCGCGGCGGTTCATGGAAAAAGCGCATGTGGATTCTTGTCGCGGTCTGTGTCTTTGTGCTGGCGACAGGATTTGCCTGCAAATATCTGATGAATTATACGGGAAAGGTTGAACTCGATGAAAAACAAACACCTGACGGTGAGACAAGAAGCGGGTATCTGATGACGGTGAAGGCAAAGGATGCGATGATCTCCTGGAGCGAACTGACGGGCGAAATTCAAAACATCCTTCCGGATCTTGCGGATCAGCTGGCTCGTGCGGCGTTGATTCCGAGACAGAGTGAGCCGAACGAGATCACGAATAATCCCGACTATCCGGAAGGAATCGAACGAACCTTTGCAACCGCTTCGGATGCAGCTGCATTTATCGGATATGCCGGACTGAAGACGCCGGTTGTGGATCTCGGAAACGGCAGCAGGTCAAAGGTATATATCAGCGGCTCGCAGGGCGAACAGCTGCCGTGGGAAGTAAAAGTTTCCATCGATCACGGCGAGGCTGACAGCGGCATCTATGCGTATACCACGATTCAACTGAACATTGCGGACGTTCTGATGGCCGAGGGAAGAAACGGAGAGGACGATGTTCTTACGAACGGATATTACTTCTCGAGACTGCAGCCCGATGATCTGACGCTTGAGAGTGTTGAGGTGAACGGCCGCGAGTTCAAGGTTGTCAAGGGTCGCGAGCTCACGGACGCTGCCATGGGAACGCTTGTGAGCTGGATTGAGAACAGGGCTCTGTATACGCTGTGGATCATCTGGCCGGAAGAGCAGGCGGAAGCGGCAAATGCGGCGATGCTTTCGTGGATGCAGTCGTTCTGATCCGAAGCGAAAAATGCTGTAATCACAACGTTGCAATAAGCGATAGAAGAAAAGGCGGTCTGCCGTGGGGGACAGACCGTCTTTCTTTTTTGTTGAATTTGAGGCCTTTTGTGCAAAAGTACTGATTATTGGACTTCTCTTTTGATATTTTGACGAAGGAAACAGGGAAACTGTCCGGAATCCGGTGAAATCGGTAGAAAAAAGTTGTGTGATTTCGGTTGTTCTGCGAATGGAAACGAAGCCGCTCCTGCGATAAGATATCGGTGTGAGAGCGACGGGGAGTTGCATCCCGGCGCAGACGAAAAAAACTTGCCGAAACACGATTTTGTGATTGACAAACGGACCGAGGCAGTATATTATGGAAACAGAACAAATGTTCGGAAAGGCGGATTTTACGATGGCAACGGAAGAGAAGTTGAAGGCGCTTGAGGCAGCGATTGCGAAGCTGGAGAAGAACTACGGAAAGGGTGCCGTGATGAAGCTCGGCGAGCCGAGTTCGACGATGAGTATCGAGGCGGTTCCCACGGGATCGCTGAGTCTGGATATCGCCCTGGGAATCGGCGGTTTGCCGAAGGGGCGCGTGATTGAGATTTACGGACCGGAGTCCAGCGGTAAGACGACGGTTGCGCTGCATGCCGTTGCGGAAGTGCAGAAGCGAGGCGGTATCGCCGGCTTCATCGACGCGGAGCACGCGTTGGATCCGACCTATGCCGCAGCGATCGGCGTGGATGTGGACAACCTCTACATCTCCCAGCCGGACGACGGTGAGCAGGCACTCGAGATTACCGAGACATTGGTGCGTTCCGGTGCCGTCGACATCGTGATCGTCGACTCGGTTGCTGCACTTGTTCCGAAGGCGGAGATCGAGGGTGAGATGGGCGATTCCCACGTCGGTCTTCAGGCTCGTCTGATGTCGCAGGCGCTCCGCAAGCTGACCTCGATCATCAGCAAGTCGAATTGTATTGTCATCTTTATCAACCAGCTCCGTGAGAAGGTCGGTGTCATGTTCGGCAACCCCGAGACGACGACCGGCGGCCGTGCTCTGAAGTTCTACTCCTCCGTGCGTCTTGACGTTCGCCGGATCGAGACGATCAAGGCAGGCGGTGAGGCGGTCGGAAACCGCACCCGCATCAAGGTCGTGAAGAACAAGGTTGCGCCGCCGTTCAAGGAGGCGGAGTTTGATATCATGTTCGGTGAGGGCATCTCCAAGGAGGGCGATGTTCTGGATCTCGCCTGCAACTGCGACGTCGTGGCGAAGAGCGGTGCGTGGTTCGCATACCTCGGAGAGAAGATCGGACAGGGCCGTGAGAACGCGAAGGCGTACCTCAAGGAGCATCCGGACGTATTTGCCGAGATCGAGGGCAAGGTTCGCGAGAAGCTGATCGCGAAGCCCGCATCGGCGGAGGCCGAGGAGAAGGATGACTGATCGTCCCGAAATAGCGCGTAAAGGACGGAACCGTGTATGAATGTGACCGATTTGACGCCGAAGGGGAAGAAGGCGTTGAACGTGTGGCTGGACGGGTGTAAGGCCGGCTTTCTGGAGAGCCGCGAAGTCTCTGCGTACGGACTGGAGATCGGAGCGGAAGTGTCGAAGGAACGGTGGCAGAAGATCGTGGCGGATGTGATTCTGCCGCGCGGAAAGAAGAAGGCGCTCTCGCTTCTCGAGCTGCAGGACCGCACGACGAAGGAGATGCATGACCGGCTTCTGATGGCCGACTATACCGAGGAGCAGGTGTGGGATATTATCGCCTACGTGGTCTCCTTCGGATATATCGACGAGCATCGGTATGCCTACCAATACATCAAAAATCATGCCCGTACGAAGAGTCGTCGGGAGATTACGCAGGCGCTCCTTCTCAAGGGCGTTGAGCGCGACCTGATTGAGAGCTCGTACGAGCGATATGCCGAGGAGTCGACCGGGGCGGAGGCGAATGCATCTGCCGGGGAGACCGGAGAGCGGAGCAAGGGCGCTTCTTCCGTGGAGGAGGATGCCGTTCGAAGATTCGTTGCGGCTCGCGTGAAAGGAACGGAAATCACGCAGGAGAAGCGTCGTAAAGTCTTCGGAGCATTGACGCGTAAGGGCTTTTCCTACGCGGCAATCCGAAGCGTTCTGGCGGACTACCGAATCATCGATGCCGGCGACGAGATCGAGGCTGCGGAAGGCTGGTTTTAACGGTCGGTGAACAATTGCATGACACAGTGTCGAAACCGTGCGTTTTTGCAGGTTTCGGCACTGTTTTTTTGTGCGTCTTTTCCCGGATATTAGTGTTGCATTTTCGGGGGGTATACTATATAATGTTAAGCGGTGTAATTTGGTTTACCATTTTACCACCGATACCAAAGATTTCTGCTTGCCCGGTGCCCCGGCCGCTTTCTTTTTGTTCGGAGAGTTTCCCCTGCACAATGAGCGGCATGCAGTTAAAATGATACTAACGGAGGGCTGAACATGAGTAGTACAGCGAAACTGTCCGCAAGGGAACGAATCGCTTCCTTGCTGGACGCCAACAGTTTTGTTGAGATCGGTGCTCTTGTGACGAAGAGAAGCACGGATTTCAACCTGCAGCAGACGGACGCTCCCGGCGATGGTGTGATCACCGGCTACGGCGTGATTGATGATCGTCTGGTGTATGTGTACAGCCAGGATGCCGCGGTTTTGAACGGTACCCTCGGTGAGATGCACGCAAAGAAGATCGTGAACCTGTATCGCCTTGCCATCAAGACGGGCGCACCGGTGATCGGTCTCGTCGATTGTGCGGGCTTGCGCCTTCAGGAGGCTTCCGATGCGCTTTCCGGTTTCGGACGTCTTTACAATGCACAGTCGATGGCTTCCGGCGTGGTTCCGCAGATCACGGCCGTTTTCGGCAACTGCGGCGGCGGCCTTGCCGTTTTAGCTGCCATGAGCGATTTTGTAGTGATGGAGAAGAACGACGCGAAGTTGTTCGTGAACGCTCCGAATGCGATCGCCGGCAACAACGAGGGCAAGTGTGACACGGCTTCGGCTGCATTCATGGCGGAGTCGGGTATGGTGGATGCCATCGGTGAGGACGAGGCGGACACGCTTGCGAAGGTTCGCGGGCTGGTTAAGGTTCTGCCTTCCAACAACGAGGATGACGCGCAGGATGAGTGCACGGATGATCTCAACCGAGCGATGAACGATTTCAAGGCTGAGGCCTGCGACCCTGCGGTATCGCTTCGCGATCTCTCCGATGACGGAATGTTTACGGAGATCAAGGCTTCCTACGCTCCGGAGATGGTTACCGGTTTCATTCGCCTCAACGGCGCTACGATCGGTGTCATCGCAAACCGCACGGCAAAGCTTGACGAGGCCGGCAAGAAGGCGGCTTCCTTCGATGCGGTTCTCACGACGAAGGGCTGCTACAAGGCAGAGAGTTTTGTCAAATTCTGTGACGCTTTCGGCATTTCCGTTCTGACCTTCACGAACGTGACGGGCTATGCGAACGGTGCCGGCGAGACGAAGAACATTGCAATCGCTGCGGGCAAGCTTGCGTATGCATTTGCCGGTGCAACGGTTCCGAAGGTGAACGTGGTTGTCGGTAAGGCATACGGCAGCGCGTATGTTACCATGAACTCCAAGTCACTCGGCGCAGACCTTGAGTTTGCGGTTGCGGGGTCGGAAATCGGCACGATGGATGCGACGCTTGCCGCTCAGATCGTTTATGCCGATGAGCTTGCGGGTGCTGCGGACAAGGATGCCGCTCTCAAGGAGAAGGCTGCTTTGTACGGCGCAACCTACAACAGCTGCGAGAACGCTGCGAAGCGCGGTTATGTGGACGCTATCATCGATGCCGATGAGATGCGTGCTCAGATCGCTTACGCGTTCGAGATGCTTTGCACGAAGAAAGAGATCCGTCCGAGCAAGAAGCACGGTACGGTATAAGCGAAGGAGGAACCTATGAGAGGATTACTATTCGCTGTTTCCGGTGAGGTTATCACGAGAGCGCTTGAGAATACGGTTATGGGTATCACGATCGTATTTGCCATGCTTCTTCTGATCTCCTTCATCATCAGCCTTCTTAAGCTGGTCAACAAGATCGGCAAGAAGCCGGCGCCGCAGGTTGTCAAGGCCGCGGAACCCGTGGTTGAGGAGACCGATGACACCGAGCTTGTTGCGGTTATCACCGCGGCAATCTATTCGTACGAACAGGCGATGGGCAATGACATTCCGGACGGCGGTCTGGTGGTTCGTTCCATCCGCAAAGTCAATAAATCTAAATGGCAGAATGCCTGAATCAGGAGGATAACATGAAAAACTATACCATTACGGTTAACGGCAATGTTTATGAAGTAAGCGTAGAAGAGAGCGGTGTCGAGAGCACCCAGACCGCTTCGGCAGCTCCCAAGGCAGCTCCGAAGGCAGCTCCCAAGAAGGCGGCTCCCGCAGGCGCACAGGGCAGCGTAACGGTTGCGGCTCCCATGATCGGTAAGATCCTGAAGGTTGTTGCGAACGTCGGCGCTTCCGTAAAGAAGGGTGATGTCCTCGTGGTTCTCGAGGCCATGAAGATGGAAAATGATATCGTTGCTCCTCAGGACGGTACCGTTGCCAGCATCAACGTTTCCGTTGGTCAGAGCGTAGAGCCCGGTGAAGTACTTGCAACAATGAACTAATTTCTTAGTTGTTACAACGAATATCGGGAGGTTACGTATATGCAATACATTTTGGATACATTGGGAAACCTGGCGAAGTCCACAGCATTCGCTTCCCTTTCCTGGGGAAACCTGCTGATGATCTGCGTCGCCTTGTTTTTCATGTATTTGGCGATTGCCAAAGACTATGAACCTCTCCTTTTGGTACCGATTTCCTTCGGTATGCTTCTTGTAAACCTGTATCCGTCGATCATGGCGGAGCCGATCGCTCATGTGTACACGTTCTATGACAAGGACGATGAGAAGATCGCGGAGATTAAGAACGAAGAGGTTACATTTTTCCAGTATGACAACGACAAGGTTGTCTGCTACTATTTCGATTATGACGCATTCAGCGAGGCGATCAACGCGTATGACAGCGAGACCGTAAGCCTCTATCAATCGGGTCAGATCGAAAAGATTTATCAGAAATTTGACGCCAGCAAGAAGTCGGAGGACGAGCTTCGGCTCGGCCAGGTCGCCGTCATCTACATGGATGCGGAAGGCAATGAGCTTCTTTCCTACGTCAAGACACAGGGTGAGTGCGGCGACTATTCCTGCAACGGAAGCGTTCGCTGCGAGGACACCAAGCAGGCCGGCGGTCTGTTGTACTACTTCTTCCAGTTGGATGAGTGGGCGATTCTGCCTTGCCTGATTTTCATGGGTGTCGGTGCAATGACCGACTTCGGTCCTTTGATCGCAAACCCGAAGAGCTTCCTTTTGGGAGCTGCCGCTCAGATGGGTATCTTTACCGCATATCTGATGGCAATCTTTATGGGCTTTAACGACAAGGCGGCTGCGGCTATCTCCATCATCGGCGGTGCCGACGGTCCTACGTCGATCTTCCTGGCCGGCAAGCTCGGTCAGACCAAGTACATGGGCGCGATTGCGGTTGCGGCTTATTCCTACATGTCGCTCGTGCCGATTATTCAGCCTCCGATCATGAAGCTCCTCACGACGAAGAAGGAACGTCAGATCAAGATGGAGCAGCTTCGTCCGGTTTCCAAGCTGGAGAAGATCCTGTTCCCGATCATCGTTACGATCGTTGTTGTTGCGCTTCTTCCGGATACGGCTCCGTTGGTTGGCTGCCTGATGCTCGGTAACATTTTCCGCGAGTCCGGTGTTGTTCGCCAGCTGCAGGAGACGGCTTCGAACGCGATGATGTACATCGTTGTTATCATCCTCGGTACGTCCGTAGGTGCTACGACGAGTGCAGAGGCGTTCTTAAAGCTCGACACGCTGAAGATCGTGGCTCTCGGCCTGATCGCATTCGCGGTAGGTACGGCGGCCGGTGTATTGTTCGGCAAGATTATGTGTGCGGCTACGCATGGCAAGATTAATCCGTTGATTGGTTCCGCGGGTGTTTCCGCAGTTCCGATGGCGGCTCGTGTTTCCCAGAAGGTCGGCGCGCAGGAGGATCCTTCGAACTTCCTGTTGATGCACGCGATGGGTCCGAACGTGGCAGGTGTTATCGGTACCGCAGTAGCGGCCGGTGTGTTCATGGCTGTGTTCGGTGTATAAGAAAGGAGATACTATGGCAGATCAGGTAAAAAAGCCGGTAAAGATTACAGAGACCATTTTGCGCGATGCGCATCAGTCTCTGATCGCTACAAGAATGCCTACGGAACTGATGCTTCCGATTGTCGAGAAGATGGACAAGGTCGGATATCACTCCGTAGAGTGCTGGGGTGGTGCGACGTTTGACTCGTGCCTCCGCTTCCTCAAGGAAGACCCGTGGGATCGTCTCCGCAAGTTGCGTGCAGGCTTCAAGAACACGAAGCTGCAGATGCTCTTCCGCGGACAGAACATCCTCGGGTACAACCACTACGCAGATGACGTAGTAGAGTATTTCGTTCAGAAGTCCGTTGCCAACGGCATCGACATCATTCGTATCTTCGACTGCCTGAACGATCTTCGCAACCTCAAGACCGCCGTTGACGCGACGAAGAAAGAGGGCGGACATGCTCAGATCGCATTGTCCTACACCCTCGGCGATGCGTACACGCTCGAGTACTGGGAGAAGACCGCAAAGCAGATTGAGGAGATGGGCGCGGATTCCATCTGTATCAAGGATATGGCGGGCCTTTTGGTTCCGTACAAGGCAACCGAGCTTGTTTCGGCTCTGAAGGCCGGAAGCTCTCTGCCGATTCAGCTTCATACGCACTACACCTCCGGTGTGGCTTCCATGACGTACCTCAAGGCAGTTGAGGCAGGCTGCGACATTATCGACTGCGCAATGTCTCCTCTGGCTCTCGGTACCAGCCAGCCGGCGACCGAGGTTATGGTTGAGACGTTCCGCGGAACACCGTACGACTCCGGCCTTGATCAGAATCTTCTTGCGGAGATCGCGGAGTACTTCCGTCCGTACCGCGAGGAGTGCCTCAAGAGCGGTCTGTTGAACCCGAAGGTTCTCGGCGTAAACATCAAGACCCTTATGTATCAGGTTCCCGGCGGTATGCTTTCGAACCTCGTATCCCAGCTCAAGGAAGCCGGTGCCGAGGACAAGTTCGAGGCAGTGCTTGAGGAAGTTCCGAGAGTACGTAAGGACTTCGGTGAGCCGCCGTTGGTTACCCCTTCGTCCCAGATCGTCGGAACGCAGGCCGTTCTCAACGTTCTGCAGGGCGAGCGCTACAAGCTGGTAACGAAGGAGTCGAAGAAGATTCTCTCCGGCGAGTTCGGCCAGACCATCAAGCCGTTCAATCCCGAGGTTCAGAAGAAGTGCATCGGCGATGTAACTCCGATTACGTGTCGTCCGGCCGACCTGATCGAGCCGCAGCTTCCGAAGTTCAAGGAGGAGTGCAAGCAGTGGATCCAGCAGGACGAGGACGTTTTGTCCTACGCTCTGTTCCCGCAGGTTGCAACCGAGTTCTTCAAGTACCGCCAGGCACAGCAGACCGGCGTCGATGTGACGAAGGCAGATGCTGCTACGAAGTCCTACCCGGTATAATAAACCAGAATTCTATCCGCCGCCCGGAGGAGACATCCCCCGGGCGGATTTTTTTGCTGAAAATGCTGCCTCTTCGGTCAATGGTTTTACGATGACAACCATGCAGTATCTTTTGAAGGGAAATGCAGGCGAGAGCCGGATGTACTTGCCGATCAACATTTACCTGATGCTTGGAATGCTCGCGGAGTTGTCGAAGAGTATTTTTCGGTCAGGGTGTAGAGATGTCTGCACTTTGCCCGTTTTGCTTTGCGGGTCGCAATGTGCTTTACGCACCGCGGAAAATGTAGTAAAATAGTCCTGCGCCCGCAAAATCGGGCCGAATTCTCGCCGTGCGAGAGAAGTTTTCGGTCTGCTGGATAGACTTTTCTCTCTCGCGACCGTAGAATGCAGTCAAAACAAGCGGGGAGGTTTGGGATTATGGAAAAGAAAACACTCGGTTCCTTTTTGACGGCGCTGCGCAAGGCGAACGGAATGACGCAGAAGGATCTTGCTGACCGGCTGAACGTCTCGGACAAGGCGGTGAGTCGTTGGGAGCGGGACGAGAATTGTCCGGATCTTACGTTGATTCCGGTGATTGCCGACATCTTCGGCGTGACGTCGGATGAACTGCTGCGCGGGGAGCGCAAGACGGGAGATGCGCCGGTATCGACGGAGAAGTCGGATCGGCAGATCCGCCATTTGGTGGATAACGTAACATTTCGGTATATTGTGGGTTCGTTGATTGCGGTCGCTGTGGCAATCGGCGGGTTGATCCTGCAGATTTGCGTTGCGAACAATGTCGGCAAAGAACCGTCCGAAAGGGTTGTCCGGGCGATTACGACTGCCCTCATGTTCGGGCTGTGGATTGCAGCATGCATGTTTGTCGGATTAACGTATTGGGCTTCCCATCGGAAACTGTCGGCAGCAGAGGATTCGGAAGACGCTGCAGCAGGAAAGAAAAAAATCCGAAAGTATTTTCTGACAGAAATCGCCTTTTTGGCTGCGTTGTTCATGACTTTGATCGGTGTAGTGACTTGTGATTATCCCGCTGATTTTGAGGGCTTTTTCCTTGTATTCCTTGTGATGCTTGCGGTCGGTGCGCTGCTCGTTTCCCCGCTTCCGAAGCGGTTGTGGAAGCATTTTGCCGGCTATCGGCTGACGACGGAGAAGGCAAGACGGTCATTTCGAAGAAAAGCGGTGGTGCTTTCCGTTCTGTTCTTCATCCTCTATGTGTTTGTGCTTTACGCCGGTAATGTGACCGGCGGTGCATTTTTCGGACCCGGAAAATGGTTCTTCGACGAGGAGAGCTTTTGCGATTACATGTCGGAAGCTAACAGAGTCGGCGAAGGGTGGGCGCAACTCGGGTGCGTTCGGTTCTTCGGAGAGCCGAAGATTTACGAACGGTGGACAACGCTGCAGAGCGAAAACCTGTCGGAGAACGAGTGGATCTCGTTTGACGGCTTCGGCACGTGGTCCGGTGATTT
>JAFZWG010000073.1 GCA_017617395.1 Lachnospiraceae bacterium | reverse complement strand
GATCTCATCGATGAAGACGATGCAGGGTGCATTTTTCTTCGCGGTCGCGAAGAGGTCGCGGACACGCGACGCACCGACACCGACGAACATTTCCACGAAATCCGAACCGGAGATCGAGAAGAACGGAACGCCTGCCTCGCCGGCCACGGCCTTTGCGAGGAGCGTCTTACCGGTTCCGGGCGGGCCCTCCATCAGGATGCCCTTCGGAATGTGCGCACCGACGCGGATGAACTGCTTCGGATTGGCCAGGAAGTCGACAACCTCCTGAAGCTCTTCCTTCTCCTCCTGCAGACCGGCAACGTCCTTAAACGTCGTCGGGTTGTCCTTGCCGTCGGTCATCTGCGCGCGGCTGCGGCCGAAGCTGAGAACCTGCGAGTTGCCGCCGCCTCCGCCGAGCGAATGCCCGAGCACAAAGAACACTAAAATGACCGCGATCAGGATGACCAGATACGGGAACACCGCGGTCCAGAACCAGCCCGGCTTGTCAATCTTCGTCACCACGGTCTGAACGCCCTTGGCCTCCGACTCCTGCACGATCTGGTTGATGTCCGAGAAGTTGAACTCGCGAACCTCGCCGTTTTTGAGGGCGACCTTGACATGGCCGGTCGGCACCTCCTCATTGGGCGTGACCACGACGGTCTGGACCTGGTCCTGATCCAGCCATTTGACGAAGTCCGCATGCGTATACACTTCCGAATTGCGGTCCGCCAGGCCGGAGTAGATCATCGCGATCAGGAAAATTCCGAGGAGCATGAAATAGAACACCATTCCCCGGACGGATCTGTTTCGTTTCACTTACGTTACTGTGCCTCCGATTCTTCTTTCGTTATGCTGAGCCTGCCGATGAACGGCAAGGCGCGGTACTTCTGGGCATAGTCGAGCCCGAATCCCACGACAAATTCATCCGGGATCTCAAATCCCGTGTAATCCACCTTCACGTCCGTCACACGCCGCGACGGCTTGTCGAGAAGCGTGCAGAGCTTGAGCGACTCAGGCTGACGGCTCTTGAGCATCTCCAGCAAAAATGCGAGCGTGCGGCCCGAATCGACGATGTCCTCGACCACGATGACGTTCTGCCCGCGGATGCTCTCGTCAAGGTCCTTCACGATGCGCACGCGGCCCGAGCTCTCGGTATCGTCGCCGTAGCTCGAAACCGACATGAAATCGAGCTTGATCGGCAGGTTGATGCGCTTCGCCAGCTCGGTCGTGAAAAATACACTTCCCTTTAAGATGCAGACAAGCTTCAATTCCTTGCCCGCATAGTCCTTCGTGATCTGCAGCGCCATCGCACGCACACGCGACAGCAACTCCTCTTCCGGAATCATTACGCTTACGGTTTCCATCAACGTTTCCTCCAAGAATCCAAGAATCAATATCGTTACCGCCGGCCAGCTGCCGGTCAGGTCAAACTCTCAATCTTCGGTCTTCTCCTCCATCGTGATTGTCAAGACGCGCTTCGTCTGATCGGTCACGCGGTAGGCTTCGCTGGCGCGCACGCCGGGAATCCAGATGACGGCGCTCTCGTCGGCCGTCAGGACGATCGGCAGCGCGTCGCGCTCTGCACGCGGAACCTTGCGGTTGACGAAGACGTCCTGCACCGACTGCGTGTGGCCGTCCGCCGTCACGGTGATCCGGTCGCCGGACCGCCTTGTGCGAACCACACAGGCCTTGCCTATTGTATCATAATCAAATCGTTTCGTATAGGGATTGTCCGGAAAATTAACGCATTCTTCATGATTGCCGACCGCAAACGACAGCACGCGCGGCCGCTCGCCGAAAAATGTGACTTTCACGCCGCGCTCAAGCTCGCGCCTCGCAATCTCGTGCCGCCCGAAAAATGTCTCCGTCTCCCCCTTCTTGCGCACGTGCCGGTACCCGCGCACCAGCGTCACCCCGTACGGGAACGTCGCCTCGGCCGAGACGCCGCCCTCGCAGAGCCTTGCGACCATGTCCGCATGCTCATCCGTCAGGTCCTTGCGGTGTCCGCAGACCGAAGCGAGATACCGCATCGCCACCTCGCCGCGAAGCGCCATAGGAAGTGCCAGAAAACCTTCCGCATCGAGCGAATCGCCGTCAGCGAGGCTTCGGAATTCCTCCTCCGCCAGGTCGTCGAAAAGGTGCCACACCGACGTCAGATGCTCGCCCGCGGCCGCGATGTGCTCGCCTGCGCGGGGATTGAGTTCCGTCAACAGCGGCATGATGCGGTTGCGAAGCGTATTGCGGTCGCCGTCCGACTCGTAGTTCGTCGCGTCCTCGCAAAATGTCTCCCCACGGCGCGCAAGCTCCTCCACGATGTCGCTCTTCGAGAGCGTGAGGAGCGGGCGGATCAGATGAAGCTTCGGATCCGCAAACGGCGTGCTGTCCGCGGGGATTCCGGTTAAGCCCCGAAGACCGCTGCCGCGCACAAGGTGGAACAGGATCGTCTCCGCGTTGTCATCCGCGTGGTGCGCGACGGCGACGCAGCTCGCGCCGACCTCCGCGGCAATCTCCGCAAAGATGCGGTAGCGCTCCGTCCGGCCGGTCTCCTCCAGACCGGTCCCGCGCTCCTTCGCCAGAGCGGGAATATCGATTCTCTCGCAGCGGAACGGCACCTCGAGCCGCTCGCACGTCCGGCGGCAGAACGCCTCGTCGCGGTCGGCCTCCTCACCGCGGATACCGTGGTTTACATGAACCGCCGTGAGCGTCAGCGAACGCTCCTTCGCGAGCTCCCGCAACAGCAAAAGAAGGCACAAAGAATCGCTCCCGCCGGAAAAACCGACGATCACATGCGACCCTCGTGCCAACATTTTCCGCTTTGCAAGCTGATCCCGCACCTTGCGCAAAACCGTTGTCTCCATGATTCACCTCGCGCTTATTTTCCGCCGGCCTCGGGTGTCGGTGTCGGCGTGGGCGTGGGTGTTGCGTTCGGCCGGAAGATGATCTCGTCCTTGTAGACAAGACCGAGCACCTCGCGCGCAACGTCCTCCATGTAGCTTCTCGTCTGCACGTAGGCCTTGCGCTCCTCGATGGTTTTTGCGCGCAGCTCCTCCTCCGCCTTGAGGCGGATCAGGCGCTCCTTCTCCTCCAGGCGCTGCTGGTAGCGGTCCTCCGCGGTTCGCCGCAGATAGATGAACACGCCCGTGATCAACAGCGTGACCGCAATCAGGAGCAGCAGCGATACGATGCCGTACTCCAGCTTGTGATTCTTTCGAACAAGTTTGTTCTTCATGCTTCGCCCCTACAGATAGCGGAACAGCTCCTTCGCATCGTCCTTGCGGACGGTTTCCGCCACATCCAACACTTCTACCTTCACCTGCTTGTTTCCGAACCCGATCTCGATGACGTCGCCGACCTTGACCTCCGCGGAAGCCTTCGCGGGGCGGCCGTTGATGTTCACGCGGCCCGCATCGCAGGCTTCATTTGCCACGGTGCGGCGCTTGATCAACCGGGATACCTTCAGGTATTTGTCTAACCTCATACTGCCTCACTTATGAACAATGGGCCGGTCATCGCGACCGGCCCAATATGTCTTTCTCTATACCTAACGCGTACCGGGTAACAATTACTTGTTAACGGCATCCTTCAAAGCGCTGCCGGCCTTGAACTTAGGCTGCTTGGAAGCCTTGATGGTGATCGTCTGCTTCGTAAGCGGGTTGCGGCCCTTGCGAGCAGGTCTCTTGTTAACTTCGAACGTACCGAAACCAACAAGAACTACCTTGCCGTCAGCAGCAAGCGTATCGGTAACGGTTCCGATGAACGCATCAACCATCTTCTTTGCATCTTCCTTCTTAACGTCAGCCTTTGCAGCGATTGCAGCAACCAATTCAGTCTTATTCATTATGACTTTCCTCCTAATATGGTGATTTTCTCTGCAATCCGCGAACCCTGCACCGCTGTGGCGCAGCACGGATTGTACTCACATTTCAGTTATAAACAAAACAACGGGCAAAGTCAAGTGAAAATGTACCGAAAACGCAAGAAAATCGCGGGAAATGCCCGATTTTTCAAGGTTTTCGCGAATCTGCCCGTCAAATCCCGCCGATTACTCCTCGTCCGAGAGAGTCAATGTGGGAACGGCGTACCATTTACCGTCGATGCGCACGCACCACATGGTGTCGGAATCCTCTCCGCTCACGGATTTGCCGTCCTCATCCTTGTAGCTCCAGCGGAACGCGATGTCGACGCTGGCGAAGCGCTCGATCCTGTCCGTCGCGGTCTCGGGATAGGCCGTCAGCATCATGGTGCAGCCCCGCGCGAAGCCGTCCGAACCGGGCTCGTACTCCGTGGCTCTCGAAGCCTTTCTGCGGTACCGCATATCGGCCTCTTTCATCTCCGCCGCCATGGTCTCAAACTCGGGCTTGATCTCGTTTAGCAGAAAGCCGGTCTGGTCGAGTCCGAGTGCATCCTGGCAGTCGCTGTTGTACACAGTCGCCGTCACAAAATGCTCGTAGTCGCCGGAGTAGATCGCATCGAAGGCAGCATTTGCCGCGGTTTTGGCCGTCGCGTTCGTCCCGTGCGTAAGCCGCACGATCAGGGCGATGACCGCCGCTGCAACGACAACCGCGACCACGGCCGCGATGATGATTTTCTGATTCTTCTTGGAGAGTTTCTTCATGGGATTCCTTCCTCACCTTCGGTGAGCCTTCCGGCGGAGTCTTCCGCCTCGAAAAATTCCCCGGGCCGCGGTGCGGTCCGGGGAACTCAAAAGTCAGTCAAATGTTACGATCCGATGGATCAATCATCATCGTCGTCGCTCTTCTTGCTGGAGGAGTTGTACTTCTCCCACTTGTTCGCAACGTCCTTGATGTTGTCGCCGGAGGTCGTGTAGTCAAGAATGTACCAGTTGCCTGCAATCTTTACGCAGGTAAAGAACATGCTGTAGCTTTCCTTATTCTTGCCGCTGCCGCCCTTAACCTTAACCTCAACGATGGACATCTTGGAAACCTTCTTGGTCTCACCCTTCATGTTCTTCTCGATGTAGGTGCAAAGGCCTTCGAACGGATCATCCTTGCCGCTGTAGGACTTGCTGCCCTTGATCGACCAGGATACTTCAACATCTTCGTCATCGTCATCGTCCAACAGATCGAGAGCCTTCAGAGCCTTCTCGCTGGACTTAACAAGGAACTTGCTTTCCTGCTCCTCTGCCTTCTCCTGATAGTTCAGGTAATCCTTAACAACAGCCTTAGCGCCGTCATGAAGGATGAGGTAGAGAACGATACCGAGAACGAGAGCTGCCGCTACACATGCGATGATAAGCGTAAGCTTGTTGATCGGCTTCTTAGCCTTCGGAGCTGCTGCCGGAGCATAAACCGGAGCTACCGGAGGTGCTGCAAAAGGAGCTGCCTGGGGAGCTGCCGCAGGTGCTGCCTGAGGAGCTGCCTGGGGTGCTGCCTGAGGTGCTACTCCCGTAGGTGCGCCGCAGAACGGGCATACAGCGGAACCGTCAGGAATCTGTTTTCCACATTTTGCACAGAACATAACATTTCTTCCTTTCTCATATCATATTTCGAAGTTCGGACCTCGCGTTGTTACGCGCATCAACGCATCGCACTTCCGCGATTGCCCGCCTATACGAGTTCACTATACCGCATTTTTCGACCGTTTGCAACCATTATTTATTCGGAAAATGCCGTTTTTTCGCGCTTTTTCGCACTTTCGGAGCTTTTTCCCGAGATTTCTGTGATATTGACTTTCCCGCGGCAAATGAGTATGATGAAAATAGTTTGTTAGCGCCTTTTGCGAGGCTGCGATCGGAGGTATTATGCAGGCTTCCACGGACAATTCTGTCGCGCCCGTCATCGAGTGCGACCACGCTTCCATCGGCTTCGACAACCGCACGTTCATCGAGGACCTTTCGTTCCTCGTGTACCCGGGCGATTTCGTGAGCATCGTCGGCGAGAACGGCTCCGGCCGCTCCACCCTGATGAAGACAATCCTGGGCATTCTCTGCCCGCTGCGCGGAACGCTTTCGGTGAACATCCGGGGCGGCAACCGCGGCATCGGCTTTCTTCCGCAGATGAGCGATGTGAGCCGCGACCTTCCCGCGAAGGTGCGCGACGTTGTCCTGACCGGCCTTTTGAGCCGCAAGGGCCTGTGGCCGTTCTTCACCAGGAAGGACAAACAGAAAGCCGCGGACGTGATCGAGCGCCTTCTCCTGACGGACCTTGCGAACCGCCCCTACCGCGAGCTCTCGGGCGGTCAGCAGCAGCGCGTCATGCTGGCGCGGACGCTTCTGTCGGCGGACGAGGTGCTTCTCCTCGACGAGCCCGTCACCGGCCTGGATGCGGCGTCGGCCGCGGAGCTCTACGAGACGCTCCGCTCTTTAAACCGCGAGGACGGTCTGACGATCCTCATGGTCACGCACGACGTGGGCAGCGCGCTCGCCAACTCCACGAAGGTCCTCATGATCGAGGGCGGCGAGGCATACTTCGGGGCGCCGGAGGATTTTGCGCAGGAGGGTTTCACAACGTCGGACTTCACGCCGGCGGAGTAGTTTTTACGGTTGATTTTCATTTTTCGGAGGGAATATTTATGCTTGAACAATTGAAGAAAGACGTTCTGGAGGCCAACCTTGCGCTTCCGAAGTACGGTCTGATAACTTTTACCTGGGGCAATGTCTCCGGTTACGACCCCGAGTCGGGTCTCGTTGTCATCAAGCCGTCGGGCGTTTCGTACGAGGGCATGACCGCGGACGACATGGTTGTCGTGGACCTGCAGGGCAACATCGTCGAGGGCACGAAGAAGCCGTCCTCGGACACGCCCACGCACCTCGCTCTGTACCGCGCTTGGCCCGGCGTTCTCGGCATCGTGCACACGCACAGCCGCAACGCGACCACGTACGCGCAGGCAGGCCTTGACATCGTCGCGGGCGGCACGACGCACGGCGATTACTTCTACGGCGACATCCCGTGCACACGCTACATGACGCCCGAGGAGATCGCAGGCGAGTACGAGCTCGAGACCGGCAACGTGATCATCGAGACGTTCGCAAAGCGCGAGATCGCACCTTTGGACATTCCCGCGGTTTTAGTCCGCTCGCACGGCCCGTTCACGTGGGGCACCTCGCCCTCGGAGGCGGTTCACAACGCCGTCGTTTTGGAGGAGCTCGCCTACATGGCGATGCACAGTCAGATGCTTCTTCAGGGCGATGTTCCGTGCATGCAGCAGGAGCTTCTCGACAAGCATTTCTTAAGAAAGCACGGCCCGAACGCTTACTACGGGCAGAAATAAATCGCGCATCGCGCAGGGAGCAGACGTGAGATTTTTCCTTGGCAAACGAATTCGCACAGTAGCGGCCTTGGCGGTCCTTCTTCTGGGGACCGCCTTGTTCGGCATGCCCGGGATTGCTCGCGCCGACATTGGAAAGGAACTCATTTTCCGCGCGGACGAGACTGACGGCAGCGGCAACGCCGGCGAGACCGGTGACGAAAAGCCCGACACGAGCGTCGCGACGTCCATCCTGGGCGGCGGCCCGTCCATCGGCGCGAAAGCCGCCATCGTCATGGAGGTCGGCTCCGGCGCGGTTTTGTATGCGAAAAATGCAGCCGACTCCTACGCCCCCATGAGCCTCACGAAGCTGATGACCGCGCTTCTCGCGCTCGAAAAGCTGGACATGACGGACACCGTCAAATTTTCCAAGAAATCGATCCACAGCATCGGCTCCTCGGTCACCCGCATCGGTCTGGTCGAGGATGAGACGCTCTCGGTTCTCGACACGCTCTACGCCATGCTCGTCGCTTCGGCGGACGAGACCGCGTACGCGCTCGGTGAGAAGATGGGCGGCGGCAAGGTCGACAAATTCCTGCCGATGATGAACGAGCGCATGAAGCAGCTCGGCGGCATCAACACCGAATTCCGCAGCGCCACCGGCACCGGAGGCACGAAACAGTCCTCCTGTGCCTACGACCTCGGCCTGCTCGCGTGTGAGCTCATGAAGTACCCGCTCTTCTTCAAGATCGCGAGCTCCAAATGGTACGAGGTTCCGGCCACAAACCTGAAGGAGGCGCGCATGCTCGCGCAGACGCACGCCTTCATTCGCAAGACCAAAAACTACGAGTACGCCATCGCCGGCAAGACCGGCGGCGTCTCCTCGTCCGAGGGCTACGCCCTTTGCACTTATGCCGAGAAGGAAGGCATGACCGTCGTCGCCATCGTCCTCGGCTGCAAAAACGGCGACAGCTGCTACGACGACACCGTCACGGCCCTCAACTACGTCTTCGAAAACTACAAGGTCTACTCCATCCGCAACGTCGAGAGCTCGGTAAATGCTTCCTACACGGGCCTCTTCGAAGCCTGCCCCATGTTCGATGACGGCTCCGGCGACCTCGTCTACATCGACCCCGCCGCCTACGCTGTCCTCCCTCACGGCACCACGCCCGAGGTCCTCTCGAAGACCATTTCCTACTCCATCCCCTCCGAGTACGTCCACGGGGAAAATGTGATCGGCCACGTCTCCTACTTCTACAACGACCGCTGCGTAGGAAACGCTGCCATCATCTTCAACAATCCCGAATTTCCCATGTCCCAGGCTGAATTTGAGGCCGTCTGGCCCCGCTTCCTGATTCTGCCGAACATGCTTCCCTCGCAGGGCGGTTCCGGTGTTGTGATCGACAACTCGCTCCTCTCCGCCAACCTCTCTCCGATTCCTACCGCGGATCCGGCCAACGCTTCGCCGTCCCCGATTCCGCCCACCCCGACGCCCGCCTCCGACCTCGTCATCGAGAAAAAGCCCGAAACTTCCGGCTTCCTTCCCTCGGTTCCGGTCCGCACCAAAGCCTGGCTGCTCGGGGGCGCCATCTTCCTCGTAACCTTCGTGCCCTGCATCCTGGTGATCTTCGTATTCCTGCCCCGCCGCGCCCGCCGCAAGAACCGGGTCACAAAGCGGCTGTAGCCGCCCCACCCATCCTCGGCGGAAGTCTCGAAGGAAATGGCTCAGGCGCAGGTTCAGGGAATCTAAGCGCGCGCTTCAAACGAATATCGAAAGGCCGTTCCGTCGAAACTCGCTTCGCTCAGACATCTAGGAACGGCCTTTATTCATTCTTGCGCGCGCTAAGATAGCCCTCACGAAGGCGATGCCTTCGTGAGTCACATGCTTCTTCGCCATTTCCTTCGTGCCTTCCGCCGTGCAAAAGTATGCCACGGCTACAGCCGCTTTGTTGGCGCAGTTGGCGGCGGGGGTGACAAGGGGGACAGTTCTTTTGTCTCATTGGATGGCAAAAGGGGCTGTTATTCTTTTACTTTTAACCGGCCTCGGCGCTGCCCCGGGGGCGCTTCTCGGCCGGTTGCCTCGTGCGCGGAGCCGCCACGCCGCGGATGGGAAGGGCTACATCCGCGCCCGCGGCCTCCTTTTGCTTCCAAATGGTGTTGTTCATCAAGAAATAGTGTCGTTCATCCACAAGTGTTTGACTTTCATGGACGTGGTTATCTACAATACCTCCATAGGAGGTGGATTATGAAGAAAGCGAAACTGTTTGTAGCCGCTGCGCTCGTCCTTGCTATCCTTGTGGAGATTGTTTTGTTTATTACCGGCACTTCCGTTTTCACCAAAATCGCAGCCCCGTCGGCGATCATCGGCGTGGGATGCCTTGGTTGTCTGTTGCTTTTAGTTATGGCAAAAGCCGACGACCGCGAAGAAAACATCTAGTCTGCAAAGCGCATAATCAATAAAGTCCTAAACCGAAAAAACGCCCGCAAATTGCGGGCGTTTTTCGTATGTTTTTCTTTCTTTTGTTTCGTTCAATCATATCGCCCCATGGCCGAGGGCGCGTTTGGGAAATTCGGCCTGTGGCGAGCCGTGAATGCCCGCGCACGAGGCAATCCGGCCGAGGCGCGCCCCTTTGCGGGCAGCGCCGAGGTCGATTCCCCCGCCCTTTATCAATCAAACCATTCCGTTCGTTTCCGCTCCCATCAATGCCCGCAAGCCGGTCTGACGGCTGCCCCCGCCCGGCGAAGCGCCTCAGGAGCACAAAAGGGCGGGGCAGCGCGGATTCCTTCTCTCGCAGCAGCAGAAGTACACATAGTTCTGTGAGGAAACATTGCTACTCGAGCAAGCTTTGCTTGCGAGAAGGCTCATCTTAGCGCGCGGGAAAATGCATAAAGGCCGCATCAAGATGTCTGAGCGAAGCGAGTTTCGCAGATGCGGCCTTTTGATATGCGTTTGAAGCGGGCGCTTAGATGCCCCGTGCAGTTGACGAACAGAACTATGTGTAATTCTGCGATAGCAAGCGTAATGATCCGCGCCGCACCGCCCGTTTTTGTACAATTGTGAAGGCGCTTCGCCGATGGGAAGCCCCCCGTCAGACAAGCTTGCGGCCCATCAGGACGCCCATAGAGGATGCCATCATCAATCCGCGGGTCCAGCCGGAGGAGTCGCCGAGGCAGTAGAGGCCGGCTACATTTGTCGTGAGGTCGGGCTCCATTTTCACCTTGTTGCTGTAGAATTTGAGCTCGGGCGAGTAGAGGAGAGTCTCGTAGCTGGCGAAGCCGGGAACGACCATGTCGACAGCCTGGATGAAGTTGATGATGTTGGTCATCGCGCGGTAGGGCATGGCGGCCGTGATGTCGCCGGCAACGGCGTCGGGAAGGGTCGGACGGACGTTGGACTGGGCGAGTTCCTTGGCCCAGGTGCGCTTGCCGGAGAGGATGTCGCCGTAGCGCTGGACGAGGATTTGGCCGTTGGCGAGCATGTTGGTGAGCTCACCGACCTTTTGCGCGTACTCGATCGGTTTGTTGAACGGCACCGAGAAGTTGTGGGAGCACAAAATCGAGAGATTCGTGTTGTTGCTCTTGAGCTCCTTGTAGGAGTGGCCGTTGACGACCGCGAGGTTGTTGTCGTAATTTTCCTGCGAGACAAAGCCGCCCGGGTTCTGGCAGAAGGTGCGCACCTTGTTTTTGAAGGGCGCGGGATAGCCGACGAGCTTGGACTCGTAGAGGACAGAATTGACCTCCTCCATAATCTCGTTGCGAACCTCGACGCGAACGCCGATGTCGACGGTGCCGGGCTTGTGCGCAATGTCATAGCGCGCGCAGAGCTTCTCAAGCCACTCGGCGCCGCGGCGACCGGTCGCAACGACGACGCTGTCGGCCTCGTATTCGGTGCGGCCGCCGGGCAGGTTGATGACAACGCCCTTGCAAACTCCATCCGTGATGATGAGGTCCTCGCAGCTGCAGCCGAAGATCATCTCGACCCCGTGGTCCTGCAGAAAATGCTCGAGCTTTTGGTACAGCTCCTGCGCCTTCTCCGTGCCGAGGTGGCGGATCGGGCAGTCGACAAGCTTCAGGCCCGCCGCGATGGCGCGTCTGCGGATATCCTTGACCTTGTCGGGCTCGCTGACACCCTCGACGTGCGTGTCGGCGCCGAACTCAAGGTACACGGAGTCCGTGTAGTCGATGAGCGCCTGCGCAGCGTCCGCGCCGATCAGCTCCGGAAAATCGCCGCCGACCTCGTAGCTGAGGGATAATTTTCCGTCGGAAAATGCACCCGCTCCCGAGAAGCCGGTCGTTATATTGCAAGGCTTGCAGCCGACACAGTGGCCGGTCTTCGCCTTCGGGCAGCTGCGCTTTTCGATGGGCTGCCCCTTTTCGATCATCAATATCTTTTTCTTCGAGCCGCGCTTGATCATCTCGTACGCAGTGAAGATTCCCGCCGGCCCTGCGCCGACTATTACTACATCATACTTCATAAAAACCCCATTTCATTTCGTGACGGTCCGCGGCGGGGCCAAGACGGTCCGCGGCGGGGGCCACATAGGTCCGCGACGTGCTACCGCGTACGAAAAGACATCGCTCGCAGGAAAATGCTCGCTCTGTCTTTTGTGCGCGTTTCCCGTCGCGTCGTTATCCGCATTTGTCTCCCGCCGCGTCGTTGCCGGAAAGGCTTTTCGCCGCGGAGGTTACATAATTGCAACGGTGAATATGATTGCTTTCCGATGAAACGGAAACGCAAGATTATTTTTCTTCTTTCTCTTCCGGAGATCTTCCGAACATATCACACAGCCATGCCCGATACCCGGTGTCGATCTTGGCAAGTTCGCCCGGCAAAAGGCGCCACTGCCAGTTCGAGCCGAGCGTGGACGGATGGTTGATGCGGGCCGAGTTGTCCAGGTGCAGGAGGTCCTGAATCTGGATGATGACCGTGTCCGCGACGCTCTCGTAGAGGCGACGGATCATCTGGTCGTGGAGCTCGTCGCGCTTGAGGATGCCGAAGTAGCCCATCATCCAGTTGATCTGCCAGTCGGGGCAGCCGGAGAGGAAGCCCGCGAGCGTCTCGTTGTCGTGCGTGCCGATATAGGCGACGCAGTTCGGTGTCGTGTAGTTGTGCGGCAGGTACGGGTTCGTAACGTCGCCGCCCACGCCGAATTCGATGACTTTCATGCCCGGATAGCCGCACGCGGCGATCAGATCCTTGACGGGCTTCGTGAGGACGCCGAGGTCCTCGGCGATGATCTTCGCGCCCTTCGCGGACTCGGCGATTACGTCGGTGAGCTTTTTGCCCGGGCCTTTCATCCATTTGCCGCCCTTGGCGCTCTTGCATTTGGCGGGGATCGACCAGTAGTTGACGATGCCGATGAAGTGGTCGATGCGGATCACGTCGAAGAGCTCCGCGTTCGCCTTCATGCGCTCGCGCCACCACTTGAAATTCTTCGCCTCCATGACATCCCAGCGGTACAGCGGGTTGCCCCAGCGCTGGCCGTCATCGGAAAATGCATCCGGCGGCACTCCCGCGATGTTCGTCGCGTTGCGGTCGATGTCGAGCTCGAAGAGCTCGCTGTGCGCCCACGTGTCGGCGCTGTCCATCGCGACATAAAGCGGGATGTCCCCGATAATCTCAACCCCATTCTCCGCAGCGTATGCGCGGAGCGCGTGCCACTGCGTGAAAAATGTAAACTGCAAAAATTCCTGGAAGGCCACCTCCTCCGCGAGGCGCTCCTCCGCTGCCGCCAGCGCGGCCTTTTTGTGGAGCTTTACGTCATGGTCGCTCCACTCCTGCCAGGGCTTGAAGCCCTCGCTCTCCTTGATTGCCATGAAAAGCGCGTAGTCGCGAAGCCAGAACGACGCCTTCTTCGCAAAGGCGGCGAACTCCTCGGTCTCGCGGAACTTACTTCTCGCAAAGGCCTTGCGGAGCACCTTGTAGCGGCTGCCGAACTGCGCGCCGTAGTCGACGTAGCGCGGCTCCGTGCCGAAGTATCCCTCGCGGATCTCGTCGACCGTCAACAGGCCCTGCTCAACCAGCGTCTCCAGGTCGATAAAGTACGGGTTGCCGGCAAAGGCGGAGTACGACTGGTACGGGCTGTCGCCGTAGCCGGTCGGTCCGACCGGGAGCACCTGCCAGTAGCGGTGCTTCATTTTCCGAAGGAAGTCGACAAATTCTCTTGCCGCCTTCCCGAGGGTGCCGATGCCGTAAGGGCTCGGGAGTGAAAATACCGGCATTAAAATGCCGGCACTTCTCACACGTTTTTCATTGTCGAAAGCGTTTGTCTGCTTACTCATATTCCTCTTCTTCCTCGTTCGCGGAATCTTCCTCGTAGCGCTTTGCCGCGTCATCCAAAGGCTCTTCCTCCGGTGCCTCCGGCATCGGCTCCGCCTTCTCGTCCGGCTCGCTCACGGGCTTCTCTCGCTCCTCGCGCGCCTCGGTCTGGGCGGCGATCGGAATCAGCCTCTGGCAATGGTTGGCAACACGGCGGGAGTGTGTCAGCACGATGACCGTGTAGCCCGAATTATTCAAAAGTTCTACGAGATCCATGTAACGATCGACGTCCGCCGACTGCAGCATACCGGTCGGCTCATCCAGAATCAGGTACTTCGGATGCGTCATGATGGCGCGCGCGAGGCATACCTTCTGGATCTCGAGGTCCTCGAGGTCCGCGGGGTAGTATTTGCCGACGCCCTTGAGGCCGACTGCGCGCAGCGCTTCCTTCGCGCGGCGAAGCTTCTTCTTGCCGGTCATGAACTTGTGGCCCATCGGGATCAGCAGGTTCTCATAGATCGTGAGGTCCTGCACCAGAAGAGCGTCGCGCGTCACAAAACCGACTCTCTTCGAGCGGAGAATGCCCGTCTGGAAAGGGTTCCAGAAGTTGATCTTGTGGCCGTCCACGATCATCGTACCGCTGTCCGGACGAAGCATGCCCGTCAGGATATTCATGAGCGTGCTCTTGCCGCTGCTCTTCTTGCCGACGATCGCAACCATCTCGCCGTCCGCTACCTGCATGCTGAAGTTGCGAAGCACGCGACGGCGGCGATTGTTCTGCAAACCGAACGATTTGCTTATCTTTTTTACTTCAAATGCCATGTCTTAAAATCCTCCATCCCCACAATTACCGTCTGCGGAACAATTTGCCGAAGTCCTTGACGATGACCACCGTCGCCAGTGCGATCAGCGGGAACAATACGATGCGAAGGTTCTTGGCAAATACCGGAGCGGTCGATACCGAACCGAGGCTCAGCATCTTGCTGACAACCCAGGCGAAGAGGATTCCGACGCCGCAGGCTGCCGCATACAGAACCGCCGCCTCGAACACGAACAGAAGGATGATCTCCACTTTCGTGTCGCCGGTCATGTATATCGTTGTGTAGTAGTCCATTCCGCGGAAGAACTTGTAGATGAAGAACAATGCCAGCAGAAGGATGCAAATGTAATAACCGGGCTTGTCAAACTTCTTGAGCTTGCCGGGGATCTCGCGGATGTTGTCGCGGTAGACAACGCTGCCCTCCGGATCCGCCTCGTGGATGCGGTACGTGGACGTACGCTTCAGGTTCGGGTTGTCCTTCTGGTAATTCTCCCAGGACGACTCGAGAATCTGCTCGAGCTTGCGCTCCGCCTCGTCCGGGGAAAGCTTCGTGTTTACAAAGCAGCTGTTCTTCAACACCAGGATTCGGAACAGGCGCATGCGCTCGCTCGTCTCGAACGTCTTGCCCTCGGACTCGTTCTTCGCGGTATCGGTCGTGTTCGTCGTCTCGCCGTTGCCGGTCGTGTTGCCCTCGGTCGTCTGCGTCGTTGTCGTTGTCGTCTTGGTGTTCGTCTTGTTGTGCAGGATGATCACGATCATATCATCCAGCGCATATTCCTTGCCGCCCAGCGTAATCTTCTCGCCTTCCGGGCAGAAGCCGTAGCATACAATCTTCTTCGCTCCGTTGTAGAGCGTCATAACGGTCGCGTTCGCGCCGCTCGAGATCAGCTTGTTCTTGGCGTAGCTTGCACCGGCGTAGATGCTGTAGGTTCCGTCCTCCGTGGACTTCGCCTCCATGAGCGTGTTGAGCCAGCCCGGAACCTCCTCCATCGCCTTGATATCGTCCTCGGCAATCCACAGGCACTTGGCTGCGCTGTACTTCTTGCCGGAATTTTCCACGGTTTCATTTTCCGCTTCGGTATCGCGGATGTTCACGCCTTCCTTGAACCAGCCCTCCGGAAGATAGATCGGATCGGTGTTCGTCGGAAGCTTCTTCGCCTCGCGGTCCTCGTCGTACAGACCCGAGAGATCAAGGAGCGGGCAGATCACATAGTAGTCAAGGCACACAACCGTGTCGCCGACCTTCATCGTCGCGCCCGGCTTCAAAAAGCCGATGACAACAGCGTTCATCTGAAGGTTCTCGACGCGGAGCGTGAGCTTGCTGCCCGTCGTGTATTTGTCGGACTCGATGCCGGCGCCGAGCACCACGTACATCGTGTCGAGATAGCTGTTATCTACGGCAAACATGCGGTCCGCCGCGCCGCCGAAGCCCTCGGCCTTCAGCACTTCCTCGGAGAGCCATGCCGACTGGAGGCGGGAGTACTTGCCTCGCTCGATCTCGACATCCTTGCTGCCCGTCACCTTCTCCGTGCCGTACCCTACGAGCGCCTTGTCGGTGCCGCTGTAGTTCTTCACGTACAAGTTATCGTACAAAAATGCTTCCTCGTACGTCATCCAGTCCGCATTGCGAAGCGCAGAGTTAAGCATCAGCTCGGCCTGGATGTCGACATCCTTCGCCGTCGCCGTCTGCTCGTACTTTCCGTCGATGCGGTACTTGCTCGGCTTCTCCGCCTCGGCTACGCCGTAGTCGCTCGGGAACGCCTTCTTCAACGTGCTCTCGAGACTCTCGCGGAACAAATATACCGACGAGACCAGACCCATGAGAATGAGCAGGATGAAGAAGATGTGTCTGCGCATCTTCATCGAGTATTTTACTTCTTTCAAAAACCTAAACATGATGTACCTCTTCCGTCTAACGTCTTGCGCCGTTTCCCGGTGATCCGGCTGCCCCCGCAGCCCTCATGGCGCACTTCCCCCCGCAGAGGGTTCACCGCAGTAAATCATACCGCAAAACAGTCGAAAAATCAATTCACACTTTGAAACGTAACACAAACGTAACAAAAAAGCGCCGTCGCCGCAGACGTTCCCGCAGCGATGGCGCCTTGTTTTTCGGTTGTTTTCAGACTGTCTTCAGGGCCGCTTCCGGGCCGTCTTCGAGCTTCCCGAGCGGGTTCTTACAGAATCTCCGCACCGGCAGGCATCGCCTTCTCGGGCGTCATCAGCGAAAGGTTGCCGTCCGCATCCTCCGCGCACAGAAGCATACCCTCGGACTCGATTCCCGCAAGCTTCGCGGGCTTGAGGTTCGCAAGCACCATCACGCGCTTGCCGACCATCTCCGCCGCGCTGTAGTGCTGCTTGATGCCGGACACGATCTGATATACCTTGCTGCCGACCTGCACCTTCGAGCACAGAAGCTTCTTCGACTTCGGAACCTCCTCGCACTCGAGGATCACGCCGACGCGGAACTGCATCTTCGCAAAATCCTCGTACGTAATCTCGTCCTTCGGCTCCACATCGATGACTGCGTCGGTCGCTGCGGGCTGCGCGGAAGCATCTGCGGCGGATGTCGCATTTGCCGCTGCTTTCGCGTCCGCAGCCGCATCCTTTGCGAGCGGCGCTCCCTGCGGCGTCAGGCCGTGCTTTGCGTAGACCGCTGCCACGCGCGCCTGCTCCGCCTCGTACTCGGCCTTCTGGTTCGCGCGGATCTCGTCGATCTGCGGCGCGATCTCCTTCCAGTCGATGCGGGCGAAGAGAATCTCGGGCGTCTCCGTCACCTTCGTGCCGTCCTCATACAGACCGAACTTCTCGAGATCCTCGTAATCGCGAAGCTTGCCCCTAAGCTGTGCCGCGATGCGGTCCGCCGTCTCGGGCAGGAAGCTTGCAAGGATCGATGCGCCGATCATGATGGACTCGGTCAGGTTGTACAGAACCTCCGACAGACGGTCCGCTTTCGCCTCGTCCTTCGCAAGAGCCCACGGCGTCGTCTCGTCGATGTACTTGTTGCAACGCTTGAAGAGCGTGAAAATCTCGGTGATTGCGTCCGCCACGCGAAGGTCGTCCATCTTCGCTGCCACGCGCGCCGCCGTGCCCGTCACAACCGCCTTGAGGTCATCGTCGACCGCCTCGGTCGCTCCGGTGCGCTTCACAACGCCGCCGAAGTACTTGTTGCTCATGGAGATCGTGCGGTTTACGAGGTTTCCGAGCGTGTTCGCAAGGTCGGAGTTCGTGCGCTCCGTCACAAGCTCCCACGTGATCACACCGTCATTGTCGTACGGCATCTCATGAAGCACGAAATATCTCACCGCGTCGACGCCGAAGATCTTCACCAGGTCCTCCGCGTAGATCACGTTGCCCTTGGACTTGCTCATCTTCTCGCCGCCCTGCAGAAGCCACGGGTGTCCGAACACCTTCTTCGGGAGCGGCACATCCAAAGACATGAGGAAAATGGGCCAATAGATCGTATGGAAGCGGATGATGTCCTTGCCGATCAGATGGAGGTCCGCCGGCCAGAATTTGCCGAACTGCTCCGTCGGATTGCCGTCCGCGTCGTAGCCGATGCCGGTGATATAGTTCGACAATGCGTCGAGCCATACGTACACGACGTGCTTGGGGTCAAAATCAACCGGAATGCCCCACTTAAAGGACGTTCTCGACACGCACAGATCCTGCAGACCGGGCAGCAGGAAGTTGTTCATCATCTCGTTCTTGCGGCTCTCGGGCTGGATAAAACCGGGATGCGTGTTGATGTACTCGATCAGGCGGTCCGCATACTTGCTCATTCTGAAGAAGTATGCCTCCTCCTTCGCCGGCTTGACCGGCCGTCCGCAGTCCGGGCAGCAGCCGTCCTTCAGCTGCGACTCGGTCCAGAACGACTCGCAGGGCGTGCAGTACATTCCCTCGTAGCTGCTCTTGTAAATGTCGCCCTTGTCGTACATTTTGCGGAAAATCTTCTGAATCTGCTTCTCGTGATAATCGTCCGTCGTGCGGATGAATTTGTCGTACGACGTATTCACGCAGTCCCAGATGCGGCGGATTCTGCCCGCGGTCCGGTCGACAAATTCCTTCGGCGTGATCTCCGCCTCAAACGCCTTCTCCTCGATCTTCTGACCGTGCTCGTCCGTTCCGGTCTGGAAGAATACGTCGTAGCCCTGGTAGCGCTTGAACCGCGCAATCGCGTCCGCCATGATCGCCTCGTACGTGTTGCCGATGTGCGGCGTGCCCGATGCGTACGCGATCGCGGTTGTGATGTAATACGGCTTTTTCTCTGCCATAAACTTCAGTCCTCCTGTTTCGAATTTTTACCCTGTATGTTCCGTATGGCAGTTGATGACGCAGGAGCGTCCCTGTTTGCCTCCTGCCTCTGCGAGCACTTCTCTTAGAACGCACAAGGACTCCCGCCTTTGTATAAAGACGAGAGTCCGTAAACTTCGTGGTACCACTTTATTTCGCATATTGCTATGCCTCAGCGGCTGCGGAAAGATATCTCTCCGGAAAATGCACCGGCGTAATCCTCGACAGCCCCGCGCTTTAACGGGCGCACCCGGCGGAACCTAAGCGCCTCAAGGCGCCTCGCCCCCGCGGCTCCGGGACCATGTTCCCGACGTCGTTCCCCGTATCCGTTCTCAGCCACCGGATTCTCTGTATCGGATTCGCATCGGTACTCTTCCCTTCATCGCCGACCATATGGAATTGCTAAAACTATACACCACCTGCCGCGGCGTTGTCAATATTGATTTTCGCGCGGGGCAGCCGGATGGATTACTGCTTGATCTCAAAGCCGGAAAGCGTTCCGCCCGCGGTATCGAGGAACAGTTTCATCGCGCTGTTCGCGTCCTGAAGTTCCCAGGTGATATTTCCTTTTTCCTGAATCGTTCCGACAAAAGCGCCTTCCGCCTGCTTGAGGTTCTTGTCCTGGATGGTGAAATAGTTGTCCAAATTGCACATGGTCGCCCATTCCTTCTGGGCAGCCTCAAAATCCGCGCCGTTGCTGCCGTCTCCGCGAATCAAAAGGGCAACATTTCCGTTGTCGAAGTCAATCAGGAACGTCGAACCGGCCGGGAGATTGAACTCCGGATCCGCTGCAACGATCGTGGCCGCGGTCATGATCTCCGAAAGGCTCATCGCGTCGCTCGCTGCGCGGCTCTTGTATACGTATTTGAGGAAGCTCGGCGCAAGCAGAGCGCAAATGCTCTTGAGACCAACGGTCTCATCCGGAGCCTTCACCTTGACCTCGCAGGGAACCAGGCGATACGAAAGATCAACGTTCGTGCCCTCAGCCTCGTCCATCTTCACCGCAACGGTGTATGCCGTGTCGTCCGCAGCCACGCGAACCGAAATGGCCGGCATCTCGCCCTCCACAGTATCGAACTGCTCCAGCGTCCTTGTAAACATCTCGGTGATCTTGCCGGTAAGCAAGCTCGCCGTAGATTCGCTGGTCAGGTCAAGGTCAGAATTGCCCAGCAGCTGCTTCCACAGTGCCGCAACATCCTGCTTCTTCACTTCCTTGAGAATCTCGTTCAGCTGCGACTCTTCGATGCCGAACTCGCTGCCGTATTCCTTCACGATATCCTTCACGTCGCCCTGGTAGAAGTCGATCAGCTCGGAGACATACGCGTTGATGTCGATTCCGCCGAGCGTCTCCACATTCTTCAGCACTCCCGTGACCAGCGTCTTCGCGTTCTTATCGGAAAATTCTTTCGTCTTCGTAAGGAGCGCCTTGTAATCGTCCTTGGTTGTGAATTTGACGGTGTAATCGCCGTCCTCGCCCTGCGGCGTAACGCTCGAGACAAGCGTCTTCTGCAGCTCGGTGCGGAGCGACTCGTCGACGAAGTTCTCGATTGCCTTCTCCCAGCCGTTCGGCAGCGGGAATACGAACCAGCCCTTCAGATATTCGTCGATAAATCTCTGAATATCTTCCACGCTCTCGCCCGTCATCGCCGTTCTCATCAGCGTCGACGCAATCGACCCCATTGCTCCCATGTTGAAATAGAGCTTGTTGTCCTTGATCACAAAATAATCCGCATCCGACTCGACCTTGGTCTCGCCGTCGATCTTCGTCACCACGTTCACATGCACGGAGTACTCACCGGCCTCGCGGTCAAACGAGATGTCGGTCACCGACGTGCCGCCGATCGTGTCGGCAATCGTCTGCTCCACACGGAGCGTGCCGGCCTTTACCTTCCCGATCGCCTCGAGCATTTCCTCCATGCTTCCCTTGACGATCGAAGGTGTCTTGTCCTTCTTTTTCCTGCTGTCGTCATCCTTGTCTCCGCAGCCGGCAAGCAGACCCGCCGCCATGCAGAGCATCAGAAGAACAGCCAATGCCTTTTTCAGTTTCATTTTCGTTTCCCCCTTAATTCTCAGAAACATTCTTCCTTTTCCTCGCACTCCGGAGCGCCCGACGCAGCAGCATGCGCCGCACCGCTTCCGTAACGCAGTTACAATATACATCATACCATATCTGCGCACGCAGTCAAGAAAAACCGCGTGCTCCCTTGCAAACGCCCCGCCCGCAGTATATAATATTCTCACGCGCAAAATGCGCAAACGAAAGGGCTTTCGAAGGAATGACGACCATGGGCTCCCGCCCGAGACGAATCTCCGGCGGCAACTACAAACTGCTCACCTGCGACGGGAACACCAACCTCATCGGCGATTTCACCTGCGAGACATTTGCCTCATCGGGCCGTGTCTACGGTGAGAAGACCGTCAACACCAAGCTGTTCATCGCCACAGGCACGGTACAGATCCGCCGTGTACGCTGCTACAGTGCCGCGTTTCACGGCTTTTCCGTCGTGCGCAGCAGGCTCGAGGCGTCATCCGCGTTCCAGTCGCGCGGCAACCTCACATTCCGCGGAACCATCATCGCGACGACCGTCACCATCGAGGACACCATCCGCATGGAGGGAAACCTCACGGCCTCCTGGCTGCAGGCAAACGGTTCGATCCACCTCGACCAGGTCGACGCGGAAAATGTTACCATCGTCTTCAAGACCATCAGCACCGCCGACTGCATCCGCGGCTGCAACGTCTCGATCGAGCGAGCGCACTTCGGCTTCCTCGACCGTGCCTTAAACGGCCGCGAGCTCGACCGCAACAACTTCATGATCGTGAAGCAGCGCATCACCGGCGACTATATCAGCCTCGAGCATGTGACAGTTCCGGTCGTCAGGGGCGTCGACGTCAACATCGGCCCCGGCTGCAAGATCACGACCGTGTACTATCGGGACCATCTGTATATCGACGAGCGCGCCTGGGTCGGCCACTATGAGCCGTACGACGACCCGGTCCCGCCCGCAGACAACGATCCGAATCCGCCGGCTGCACCGAACACACCAAACCCGCCGGCTGCACCGAACGCACCGGCTGCACCGGGTTCCCCGGCCAGGCCTGCGGAGCCGACCAAGCCGGCCGCTCCGGCCGCGCCGATCAAACCGCTTCGGCAGAACCGGACGGACGAGGTGCCGATGAATCCGGGCTTTAAGGACTCCGGCTACCCCGGACTGTTCGACACGGACGACGACTACTGATTCCGGCAACACCGGATTTCCAATACATTTTCGGAAGGTAACGCATCATGAGCTTTTGGGACAAATACTTCTCGGGACATCTCGTTCCCGGCGAATACGACCACCTGCGCTGCCACGGCCAGACATTTCTTCACGGCCGTGTTCAATGTCGTGTGCTCAGCACCACGGGTCTGTTCCACGCGTTCGAGACCGAAGAAGCCTCCAAGGCGCCCTTCCTGACCTGCCACGAGCTCTACGTCTGCGGTGAATTCAACGTGCCCCGCGCCGTCTGCAACGAGGCTCTCTTCTACCCGAACTCCTCGTTCCGCGGCGGATTGCACGCGTCCCGCACGATCACGATCCAGCGCGACTTCACCGGCCGCGGCGCCATGCGCGCACCCGAGATCAAGCTGACCGGCAAGGTCCAGTTTTCGGGCTCCGTCTCATGCCGCCGCCTGACCGCCAAGGGCTTCATCGTCCTCGGCAACCTGGTCGCCAACGGCGTGCGCATCCAGTTCGAGAACATCAGCAGCTGCCGCTCCGTCGAGGCCGTGAACATCCTGATCCAGCCGGTGAACCGCAGCCTTATCGGCAAGGCGCTTCTCGCGAGCTGGGACAGCTCCTACACGGAATTCCGCACCTCGGGCGACATCCGCGGCAAATTCATCGACATCGAGCACGTCTCGGCCGCCAACGTCATCGGTGACGACATCAACATCGGCCCCGGCTGCACGATCGAGTGCGTGCGCTACAAAAACCACCTCTACATCGATAATTCCGCCTGGGTCGGCTGGTACGCGCCGATCGACGGTCCGGCAACCGAGTCCAACTCCGGTACCTACGACCCGCGCAGCACCGGCATCAACGTCGGCTCCGGCGCAGCATTTCTCGTGACCAACGACACCTATGTGCCCGACCTCTCGGAAAATGAGCCCGAGCCCGAAGTGCCCGCTCCCGTCGAACCCGACGATTCCGACGAATACCGCGGCCCGTATCTCGACGGCCCGCTTCCGCCGTCCCCGGTTCCCGAGGATCCGTCCGCACCGGCGGTGCACATGGATGCATTTGCCGACGCTTCGATTGTCAAGGACGCCACCGATCCCGCGCTGTTCGCCGGCGACGATGACGAGCCCATCGAGGACGATGCGGACAAGCTCGCATCCCTTGGACCGACCTACCAGCCCCGCGTCGAGAACACCGTTGACGACGAGGCGAACGGTTCCGACGATAACGGTTCAAACGACGGCCCGAAAGGACCGGTCGCTCCATGAGTCCCGCGAAGAAGAAAACATCCGCAAAATCTTCCGGCAAAGCCGCGAAGCCCGCAAAAAAGCCCTCTTCGAAGCAGCCGCTTCTGGATCTTCTCGCGCCGCATCTGTGCGACGAGGCGAGAAGGGAAGCATTTTCCGAGGTTTGCGACCGCACGGAGAGCGAACTGACCGCAGCGGGCGGAATCGGCACTCTCGCCGAGAAAACCATCCATTCCGTATTGAAACATTTTTACGCCGGCGTTCCCGAGTACGAGGAGCGCCGCGTTTTGCCGCCCGCGGGGCGAGGGTCCGGATTTGTCGCGGACGTCGCACGGCCGGACGGCATTTTTGAAGTGCAGACGAGGCACTTCTATCTTATGAAACGTAAACTCACGGCATTTCTTATGGTGTCGCCCGTGACAATCGTCTATCCCGTGGTTTATAAGAAGACGCTCCGCTGGGTCGACCCCGAGGACGGGACCGTCTCCGCGCCGCGCCGCACCGGAAAGCTCACGTTCGGCCATCGCGTGCTCGCGGAGCTCTACAGCCTGGGCGACCTCTTCCCGCACGAGGGCCTCTCGGTGCGCCTCGCGCTGCTCGACGTCGAGGAGTACAAGCTTCTGGACGGCTACGGCCCCGACCGCAAGATCCGCGCCTCGCGAAGCGACGGTTTCCCGCAGGAGCTCGTCGCGGAGGTTGAGCTGCGCACGCCGGAGGACTATACGTATTTTCTGCCCGAGACGCTCCCGGGGGAGTTCACCTCCGCGGACTACGCCGCTGCCTGCGCAATTCCGCGCGACCTCGCACAGACATGCGTGCGTGTACTCACGGCGCTCGGGGTGCTCGCGCGCGTGCCCGCGGTCGGCCGCGGGTATAAGTATCGAAAGCTGTTGTGAGGCATTTTCCGCAACATCATCCCCGTGCTTGCGGAAACATCATTTACAAATGTTAAATAATATTTAACAATTTTCTTCTTTTCTTTCCTCTTTCGGTAGTATATAATTGTACTAACAACCGAGCGAACGGGGTGTTTCGCTCGACACCACGAAAGGGGGATACTCCATGTTTCCATTCTTATTACTCGATGATTACGGCCCGCTTGTGCTGGTTCTGGTCATCGTCGCAATCGTCGCCGTATTGATCTTTGTCGCCGGCTACGTCAAGGCTCCGCCGGATATGGCATATATCATTTCCGGTATGAAGCACAAGTCCAAGGTCGTCATCGGCCGCGCATCCTTCCGCTTCCCGTTCTTCGAGCGTATGGATAAGCTGAATCTCCGTTTGATCCCGATCGACGTAAAGACCAGCAACGCCGTACCGACCGCCGACTACATCAACATCAACGTTGATGCAACGGTCAACGTAAAGATCAGTAACGAGCCCGACAAGCTTCGTCTCGCAGCCGAGAACTTCCTGAACAAGCCCACCGATTACGTCGCAGCCGTAGCGCGCGAGGTGCTCGAAGGTAACGTTCGTGAGATCGTAGGTAAGATGAAGCTCGAGGAAATGGTTTCCGACCGCCAGAAGTTCGCAAACCTCGTTAAGGAAAATGCAGAGCCCGACCTTGCGGCCATGGGTCTCGACATCATCTCCTTCAACGTTCAGAACTTCGTGGACGGCAATGAAGTCATTGAGAACCTCGGTATCGACAACATCGTAAAGATCAAGAAGGCTGCCGCAATCGCACGCGCCGAGTCCGAGCGCGATATCAAGGTTGCACAGGCTGCTGCGGACAAGGAATCCAACGATGCAGCTGTATTGGCGCAGACCGAGATCGCAAAGAAGCAGAACGAACTCGCAATCAAGAAATCCGAGCTGCAGCTCGATGCCGACACCAAGAAGGCTATGGCCGACGCGGCATACGAGATCCAGAAGGAAGAGCAGCGTAAGACGATCGAGATTACGACCGCTAACGCTAACATCGCTCGTCAGGAGCGCGAGATCGAATTGCAGGAGAAGGCCGTAGCCGTTAAGGAGCGCGCCCTCGAAGCAGAGATCAAGAAGCAGGCCGAGGCCGACAAGTATGCTGCACAGCAGAAGGCCGACGCCATCCTCTATCAGCGTCAGAAGGACGCCGAGGCAAAGCAGTTTGAGGCACAGCGTGAAGCTGAGGCTCGCAAGGCTCAGGCAGCTGCCGATCGCTTCGCAAAGGAGCAGGAGGCAGAAGGTATCCGCGCCGTAGGTGAGGCAGAGGCTAAGGCCATCGAGGCCAAGGGTCTTGCCGAAGCTCAGGCGATGGAGAAGAAGGCCGAGGCGTACGCGAAGTACAACAAGGCCGCAGTTGCCGAGATGATGATCCGCGTACTTCCCGAGATCGCCGCTCAGGTTGCTGCACCTCTTCAGCAGATTGACAAGATCACGATCATCGGCGGCGGCGAAGGCGGCAACGGTGTTGATCAGGTGGCCGGCAACGTGCCCGTAGTCATGGCAAAAGTCTTCGAGTCCATGAAGCAGGCAACCGGCATCGACCTCGCCAACATCATCAACGCCGAGTCCTACGACGCAAAGGTCAACCGCAACATCAACGTGACCGGCCTCGAGAACGCAACGACCATCGTTACGGACGGCAAGACCATCACGAACGCTGCGGACAACGCAGAGCCGATTGTTCCGGCAACGGAGTAATCCGAACGGTTCCAAACAGCAATAAACGAACCACAGAGGGCTGTCGCACATCGCGGCAGCCTTCTTTTTGTTTCTTCCGCGGGTTCGGCAAATGCATCGGGATAGATTACAGCCTCATTTTCCGAACCGTTAATAGGCAAAATCTATGGCAAGCACAACGAAAAAGCAATCGCGCGGCAATCAAAAACAGTTGTCAAATCCCCGTGGCTGTGGTATTTTATTTTCCAAAGCGAATTCGCGCGAAAGCTGTGAAGAAGCGTTGATGCGGATTGCATTTTCAACTTTGCCGCGCCGGGGCGGCCACAGGAGGTTAATATGTCCAAGATTGAGACAAAATGTATCCACGAGGGCTGGAAGCCTTCGCAGGGAGAACCGAGACAGTTACCGATTTACCAGAGCACGACTTTCAAATATGATACGAGCGACGCCATGGGCGCTCTGTTCGATCTGGAGGCTTCGGGGTATTTCTACACCCGCCTGCAGAATCCGACGAACGACGCGGTGGCAGCGAAGATTACGGCGATGGAGGGCGGCTACGCAGGTATGCTGACATCCTCGGGCCAGGCGGCAAATTTCTACGCGGTGTTCAACATCTGCGAGTGCGGCGACAGCTTCCTCGCTTCGACGGCGATTTACGGCGGTACCTACAATCTGTTCGGCGTGACGATGAAGAAGATGGGCATCGAGTGCATTTTCTTCGATCAGGACAGCACCGACGAGGAGATTGAGGCGCTGATCAAGCCCAACACCAAGTGTATCTTCGGTGAGACGATCACGAACCCGACCGTCACGATCTTCGACATCGAGCGTTTTGCGAAGCTTGCGCACAAGCACGGCATGCCGCTCATCATTGACAACACGTTCGCGACGCCCGTGAACTGCCGCCCGATCGAGTGGGGCTGCGACATCGTGACGCACTCGACGACGAAGTACATGGACGGCCACGCGGTTTGCGTCGGCGGCGCCATCGTGGACAGCGGAAACTTCGACTGGGATGCCAACGCGGAGCGTTTCCCGGGCCTCACGACGCCCGACGAGTCCTACCACGGCCTCACCTACACGAAGAAGTTCGGCAAGGCCGCTTACATCACCAAGGCGACGAGCCAGCTGATGCGCGACTTCGGTTCCATCCAGTCGCCGCAAAATGCTTTCTACCTCAACCTCGGCCTTGAGAGCCTTCCGCTTCGCATGGAGCGCCACTGCAGCAACGCTCTGGCGGTTGCAAAGTACCTGCAGGGCAACGACAAGGTTGCATGGGTTCACTACGCAGGCCTTGAGGGCGACAAAAACTACGAGCTTGCGAAGAAGTACTGCCCGAAGGGCACGTGCGGCGTTATCGCCTTCGGTATCAAGGGTGGCCGTCAGGCTTCCATCGACTTCATGGACAGCCTGAAGTTCATCACAATCGTAACGCACGTTGCGGATGCGAAGACCTGCCTGCTTCATCCGGCAAGCCACACGCACCGTCAGCTCACCGATGAGCAGCTCATCGAGGCGGGCGTTGCTCCCGACCTCATCCGTCTCTCCGTCGGCACCGAGAACATCGATGACATTCTCGCCGACCTCAAGCAGGCGTTCGGAGAGTGATCCAAAGTTTTTTCAAAACGGATGTAATAATACATGTCACAAATTGCCCGCGACGCGCACGAAAGATGCAGCCGCGGGCATTTTTCGTTGCCTTTACCGCTTGACAGAGCGCGCCCGGTTGTGTTAAGTTTTAAGTAGTCTAATTAGAATTCTAATCTAGGGGTTTACGACTATGACTGACAACGAACGATTTTTCCGGGAGATGCTCTCTCTTTACTACGCGCACCGCGCATACAACATCCGCTACTACGCGTCGCTCGGACTGACCTCCGGGCAGCCCAAGGTTTTGAATGTCCTCTTCGACGAGGAGGGGTATCTGCAGAAGGACCTCGCGGCGAGATGCCGCGTGGAGCCGGCGACGATGACCTCGCTTTTAGCGAAGATGGAGAAGCAGGACATGATCAAGAAGGAGACGGTTTACGTCTCCGGCGGGAAGCGCGCGTACGCGATCTACCTCACGGACCACGGCCGCAAGCTGGCGCGCCAGGTGTCCGACAAGGCCGCGCAGGCCGACCGGATTGCGCTTTCGGGCATGACCGAGGACGAGAAAAATTCTCTGCTGTCCCTGATGCGGCGCGCCTGCAACAACATCGAGGAGCAGCTCGACGGAACCTGGGAAGGAGCTTGGAAAAGCGTATGAGACGATTGACTCTTTTATTGACATTACTTGTGTTCGGAGCGGTTCTCGCCGCGTGCGGCGGCAAGAAAAAAGCCGAGGACGCTGTGGCGCCTTCACCGACCGCGGTCCCGGCGACCGAGACGCCGACCCCCGAACCCGCGACACCGACGCCCACGCCGGTGCACGCCTCCATCGACACGAAGCTTCCGTCCGTCTACCAGCGCTACCGCGTGAAGGACGGCGGTACCATCGAGGAGATTTCCTACGAGACGCAGGACTACTTAAGCGGAGACGGCACGACGTATACGAAGACTGCATTTGTCTACCTCCCGCCGAACTATGACCCGTCGCAGAAGTACAACATTCTCTACCTCATGCACGGCATCGGCGGCAACGAGCGCGAATGGGGCATGACCGGCCTGACCTCAACCGTCAAGGCCATCATGGACAACCTGATCCACTACGGCGACATCGAGCCGTTCATCGTGGTCACGCCGAACGGCCGCTCGTACCCTGATTTTGCGAACACAAGCGGCGACAGCAACTCTTTCTACGTCTTCGGCAAGGAGCTGCGCAACGACCTGATGCCTTACATGGAGAGCCACTACGCGGTCTACACCGACGCCGACGCGACCGCGGTGCGCGACCACCGCGCGATGGCCGGCCTCTCGATGGGCGGCATGCAGACGATCAACATCGGCATGTGCGAGTGCCTGGACGTCATCAGCTGGTTCGGTGCATTTTCCGCGGCGCCGACGTCCTATGAGGCCAAGAAGGTCGCCTCGATCATCGACGCCGAGCCGCTCGCCTCGTACCCGGTGAACTACATGTACAACCTCTGCGGCACGAACGACAACATCGCCTACATGAGCGCCTCCATGGCGGCCAAGAATCTGCCGACCTACACGGAGAAGCTCACGGACGGCGTCAACTTCCGCTGGATGGAGTGCCCCGGCGGCCACGATTTCGCAATCTGGAATCTCGGTTTTTACAACTTCGCGCAAATCGTTTTCAAGAAGTAATCTCTTCGGAAAATGAACACCCCGAAACAAAAATGCCCCTGCCGGACATGCCGGCGGGGGCGTTGTTTGTTATGGTGCATTTTTCGCTGTTTTTTACAGCTTCTCGGCAAGCTTTACAGCTTCTCCGCGAGCTGCAGGATCAGCTGCTCGGTCTTCTCCCAGCCGAGGCACGGGTCGGTGATCGACTGGCCGAACACGTTGCCGCCGACCTCCTGGCGGCCGTCCACCAGGTAGCTCTCGATCATCAGGCCCTTGACGAGGCGCTTGATGTCGGGGTTTAAGTTGCGGTTGTCGACAACCTCGTTCGCGATACGGATCTGCTCGAGGTAGCGCTTTCCGGAGTTGTTGTGGTTCGTGTCGATGATGACGGCGGGGTTGATGAGCCCGGCACCGGCGTACGCGTCGCTAAGGCGAAGCACGTCCTCGTAGTGGTAGTTCGACACGCTCTTGCCCGCAAAATCCAGATATCCGCGGAGGATGGCGTGCGCGTAAGGGTTGCCCTTGCTCTGGACCTCCCAGCCGCGGTAGATGAAGGTGTGCCCGTGCTGCGCGGCGTGGATCGCGTTGATCATGACGCCGATGTCGCCGCCGGTAGGATTTTTCATGCCGACGGGGATGTTGAGGCCGCTCGCCGTCAGACGGTGCTGCTGATTTTCCACCGAGCGCGCGCCGACCGCAACGTATGCGAGAAGGTCGGACAGGTAGCGGTGGTTCTCCGGGTACAGCATCTCGTCCGCGCACGTGAAACCGTAGTCCGACAGGGCCGCGCGGTGCAGCTCGCGGATGGCGACGATGCCCTTGTAGAGATCGGGCTTCGCCTCCGGGTCGGGCTGGTGAAGCATTCCCTTGTAGCCGTCGCCCGTGGTGCGCGGCTTGTTCGTGTAGATGCGGGGGATGATGAGGATCTTGTCCGCCACCTTGTTCTGCACCTCACGAAGCTTCTCGATGTACGCAAGCACCGGGTCGCGATGGTCGGCCGAGCACGGTCCGATCACCAAAAGAAAGCGATCGCTCTCGCCGTTGAAGATCGCCTTGATCTCCTCGTCGCGCTCGCGCTTGATCTGCGCCATCTCGTCCGAGATGGGGTACTCCTCCTTCACCTCCTGCGGGATCGGGAGTTTGCGGAAAAATTGCATGTTCATAACGATAACCTCCGGCCGAAGCCATTTTTCGAATATTACAAAATCGGCCGAAGCCTAATTCTTCTTGTCAAAGCGCTTGCGGCGCGCGGTCGAGAGCCGCATCATCTCGCGCATCTTCTCGCGGTCGCCGTTCGCGATCGTGTCGCGCAGCTCGTCGAAGCACGCACGGTACGCATCCATCTCCTTCAAAAGAGCGTCCTTGTTCGCCAGGAACAGCTCGCTCCACATCTCGTCGTTGATGTTCGCGATGCGGGTCAGGTCGCGGAACGAGTCTCCCGTGTAGCGCTCCAGGTCGGGCGCATCGCACGCGCACATCAGGGAAACCGCGATACAGTGCGTCAGCTGCGACAGGAATGCAATCATGCGGTCGTGGCTCTCCACGTCGAGCACCGAGATGTCCTTGCAGCCGAGCGTCTCTCCGAGCGCCTTGCACATCGTGATTGCGCGCTCCGAATTGGCCTCCGTGGGCACCACAATGTAGTTCGCCCCTCGGAAAATTCTGTCATCGCTGTACTCGATACCGCTCGACTCGCGTCCGGCCATCGGGTGCGCCGCGATGAATTCAACGCCCGCCGGCAGCATTTCCTGAATCTGCCTTACCACGCAGCCCTTCACGCCCGTCACGTCCGTGATGACCGTCCCCGGACGAAGCTTGTCGCCGTTCTCGCGGATCCACGTGAGGAACACGTGCGGATACAGCGAAAATACGATCAGATCCGCCTCCGCGAGCAGCTCCGCGTCGACAAATGCGCTTCCCTTCTCGATCATCCCGTGCGCGATCGCATAGTCGACGCTCTCCTGTCTCCTGGCGATACCGGTCACCCGATACCCCTGCCGCGACAGCGCCGTCGCGTAACTTCCGCCCAACAGGCCGAGACCGACAATCAAAACTCTGGTGTTCTTATCAAGCAGCATATATCCTCCTTCAGATGACAAAGGGATGACAAAGGGACAGTCCCCAGTTGTCATCTGACACATTGGTGACAATTGGGGACTGTCCCCTTGTCATCAAAGTATCGTTTCCATTCCTACCTTCTGCGGCTTCATCCCCATCGCCTCGTAAAATTTCATCGCGCCGGGGTTGCACGTCCACACGTTCAGCGTGAGGTTGTAGAAGCCCTCGCGCGTCGCAAAATCCTTCACATACTCATACATCGCGCGCCCGACGCCCTGCCCGCGGGCGGCCTCGTCGACGCAGATATCGTCGATGTAAAGCGTTCGAATGTCGGTCAGAACCGAGTCGCCGACAATCTGCTTTTTGGCGCAGAACGCGTGCCCGACAACTGTCTCATTTTCCGAGAGACAGACGAACACGGGGCGGTTATCGTCCGCGAGGATCGCGGCGAGTTCGTCCTCGTTGTACTTGGTCGCGGGCCCCTTGAAGAGGTCGGGCCGGCCGACGTGATGGACCATGTCCACCTGCACTAAAAGCTTCATGATGCCCGGGATGTCCCGAAGCTCCGCTCTGCGAATCCGATTCATATCATTCCTCCGTGGCGAGCCGGATGCCCGCGCCCGCGATCACCGTGAAAAAGTCGGGGTAGCTCTTCGCGACGGCCTCCGCGCCGTCGATCGTTCCGCCGGTCACCGTGCAAAGAAGCGCCATCGCCATGACGATGCGGTGATCGTTGTGCCCCGAGAGCACCTCCGCCGGCGCATGCAGCGCCTCGCACGAGACGGTCACGTCGTTGGGGCCGACCGTGAGGGAAGCGCCGAATTTGGCGAGCTCCTCCGCGCACGCGCGCGCCCGGTCGCTCTCCTTGATCGCGAGCCGCGCAGTCCCCGTAAAATGCGCCCCGCCGAAAAATGCAGCCATCGCAAACATGCACGGCGCCAGATCGGGGCAGTCCGAGAGGTCAAACTCCCGCATCGAGCCGTCCGCAAGGCCGCGAAGCATCTCACGGTACACGCGGTCGCCCTGCGCCGTGTCCTCCGGCACGCCGGCAACCGTCAGCGCCCCGTCGCCCGCAAGGATCGCAAGCGCCTCCAGAAACGCCGCGTTCGAGCAGTCGCCCTCGACGGCGTATTGTCTGTATTGTCGGTCCGCTGTCAAACCTGCAGCCTCACCGCACTCCTTCACCGCGGAAATCCCCGCCGCGATGCTGCCGCGGACAAGCGCTCCCGCATCCGGCGTCACCGTGAACTCGCGGTCGCTGCGCGTCACGTCCCTGCCGAAATCGCGCAGGACGCGAACCGTAATATCCGTGTACGAGCTGCTCTCGAAGCGGTCCGTGACAAGAATCCGGCTTGGAGCGGATGCCGACGACAGCGCCAGCAAAAGGCCCGTGATAAACTGACTCGAAATGTTGCCCGGCACGCTGATCTCGCCCGCGGAAAGACCGCCGCGGACCGTCAGGGTCCGACCTTCGAGGCGGAAGACGCCTCCATTTTTCGCGGACAGCTCCTCGTAGACGCCGAGGGGCCGCTGCATCAGCCGCTCGCTCCCCGTAAAATGCACCGTCCTCCCGGAAAGCATCGCCATCGGGATCAAAAAGCGAAGCGTGCTGCCGCTCTCGTGGCAGTCAAGCGTCACGCCGTCCGGCACCCGGTCAAGCGACAGGCCGCCGATCGCGACGTTGCCCGCGATGCCGTCCGCGTCCCGCTCCACGCGCGCGCCCATCGCCGCAAGGCACGAAAGCGT